>JAXDMF010000114.1:0-6656 GCA_034666205.1 Gemmatimonadales bacterium | reverse complement strand
TTGACGGAACTGATGACCACCCGCCTGAGATCGCCGCCGAGCCCGACCAGGATCTGCTTGAGAAGATCATGGGTGAGCGGGCGCTGCGCTTTCATACCCTGGAGCTCCATGGCGATGGCGCTCGCCTCCGCGGGCCCGATCCAGATCGGGAGGACCCGGGACCCGTCCTTCTCCCGGAGAATGACGACCGGTGTGTTGGTCGTCCGATCGAGACCGAGGTGCGCCACCGTGACTTCGATCATCAGGTCATCAACTCAGGTACCGGCATCCCAGCTCGCGAGATAGTGCACCTGCTCAGCAGTCAAGCTGTCGATCGAGATGCCCATGGCCTGCAGCTTGAGCCGGGCAATCTCCTGGTCGACCGCGGGCGGAAGCCGGTGGACCGCCTTGCTCATCTTGCTCGCCTCCGTGGCCAGCATTTCCGCGGCCAAGGCCTGATTGGCAAACGACATGTCCATGACGCTCGCCGGATGTCCTTCGGCAGCGGCCAGGTTGATCAGCCGGCCCTCGGCCAGCACCATGACCCGCCGACTCTTGACCACGAATTCCTCAACCATGTCGCGCACGTGTCGCCGAGCTGAGGAAATCTTGGCCAGGCCTTCGAGATCGAGCTCGACATTGAAGTGGCCTGAATTGCAGACGATTGCGCCATCCTTCATGGTCGAGAAATGCTCCGCACGGATGACGTGGATGTTGCCGGTCAGGGTGATGAACAGATCGCCCAGCGGAGCGGCCTCGGCCATGGTCATGACCTCAAAGCCGTCCATCCTGGCCTCCAGGGCGGGGAGCGGATCGATCTCGGTGACGACTACGTGAGCGCCGGCGCCCCGTGCCCGGCTGGCCACCCCGCGACCACACCAGCCATACCCGGCCACAACCACCGTGCTCCCCGCCAGAAGCATGTTCGTCGCTCGCACCACTCCGTCGAGGGTAGATTGGCCGGTGCCGTAGCGGTTGTCGAACATGTGCTTAGTGTTCGAGTCGTTGACCGCGATGATGGGAAACTGCAGCACACCCTCTTTCGCCATCGCCTTGAGCCGGATGACGCCGGTGGTGGTCTCCTCGGTCGAGCCTTTCACGTCGGCCACCAGGGTCTTCCGCTCGGCTTGCGACAAGCCCTCCACCCATTGCCGGATCGGGGGAGCAAGGTCGTCGAGGCGGTTCAGCGCAATCATGTGGAGGGCGCCGACGAGGTCAGCGCCATCGTCCTGCGTCATCTGCGGACCAAAGGCAAGCGCCTGGGCGATGTGGGTGTAGTAGGTCTCGTGATCCTCACCCTTGATAGCGTAGACATGCACCCCATGGTCGCGCACTAAGTGTGCGGCCACATCGTCCTGCGTTGATAGCGGGTTGGAGGCGCAAAGGGCGATGTCGGCGCCAGCCGCCCGCAACGTGATCATCAGGTTGGCGGTTTCGGTGGTGACGTGGAGACAGGCCGAGAGCTTGATACCCTTGAGCGGCTGCTCCTTCGCGAACCGGGCGCGGATCTGCCGCAGCACCGGCATGGACCGCTCGGACCATTCGGTCCGGCGCTTCCCCTCGCCGGCCAGGGTCACGTCCTTGATGTCGTACTTGGCGGCAGCAGTCTGCACGGTCATGGGTTCCTCAGCGGGCAGCCGACAGCAGGTCCTTCACGCGGTCGGGCTGCTCCCAGGTGAAAAATTCGACCTTCTTTCCATCATATTGGCCGGTCCGGGGCTTTCTCCCGAAATGCCCGTAGCTGGCGGTCGGTCTGTAAATTGGCCGCTTCAGCTTGAGTGCGTCAATAATCGCTCTCGGCCTCAGATCGAATACCTCGGCCACCATTTTCTCCAGCATGTCGTCGGGGATTGTGCCGGTGCCGAAAGTCTGGACCATCACGGAGACCGGCTGCGCGACTCCGATGGCGTAGGCCAGCTGCACCTCGCAGCGGCGGGCCAGTTTGGCATCGACGATGTTCTTGGCTACCCACCGGGCGGCGTAGGCGGCGGAGCGGTCGACCTTCGAAGGGTCCTTGCCGCTGAAGGCACCGCCGCCGTGCCGCGCCATCCCGCCGTAGGTATCGACGATGATTTTGCGCCCGGTCAGGCCGGCGTCGCCGTGCGGACCGCCGATGACGAAGCGGCCGGTGGGGTTGACCAGGAACTTGGTCCGGCCGTACGCCAGATCCGCTTCCTCGAGAACCGGCTTGATGACCTCCTCGACAATCGCCTCGCGAATGGTGCCCTGCGCAAGCTGGCGGGAGCCGTTCCGCTCAGCGTGCTGGGTCGAGACCACGACGGTCCGAACCCCCACTGGCCTGTCGTCCTCATATTCGATCGATACCTGTGACTTGCCATCCGGCCGAAGCCAGTCGATGCGCGGGTGTCCGTTGATCCCCTTCCGCACCGCTGCCAGCCGTTCGGCAATCCGGTGGGCCAGGATGATCGGCAGCGGCATCCGCTCCTTGGTCTCGTTGGTGGCATAGCCGAACATCATCCCCTGGTCACCGGCGCCCTGCTCCTTGGTTGCGCCAGAGTCCACACCCATGGCAATGTCGGGAGACTGACGGTCAATGGTGGTAAGCACGGCGCAGGTGCGGCCATCGAAGCCATAGGATGCGTCGGTGTACCCGATCGACTCGACCGTCTCCCGGACCAGGTCGGGGATATGTACGTAGGTGCTGGTGGTGATCTCTCCAGCAACCACCGCCATGCCGGTCGTCACCAACGTCTCGCAGGCCACACGCGCCGCCGGATCCCGTGCCAGGATGGCATCGAGCACCGCGTCGGAAATCTGGTCGGCCACCTTGTCGGGGTGGCCTTCCGTGACCGACTCGGACGTGAAGACGTGACGCTTGGAACCGGCCATGGAATGTGGTCTCGTCGAAGGGAGCAGAGGGGCAGAGGGGACTTACACGCTCTTTCCGGGGGGCAAGCTAGCGACACGTCCACGGCCAGGCAACGCCGATTGAGGGTCGAGAAGACGGACGTCTATGTACTCTCCCACTACCTCGCGCAGGACCCGCGAGACGTCGGCCGCGCTGGCCGCGGCGAGAGCCGCACTAGCCGCTCGACGGGACGATTCCTCGGGCACGGTCCGGATCACCCACTTTACCAGCGGGAGCGCCGGGGGAGATACGCTCAGGCGATCGTATCCGAGACCGAGCAGTAGCACCGCGCTGAGCGGCTCGGATGCCATCTCGCCGCAGACACTCACCGGCAGCCCCGCGGTCTTCCCCACCTCGACCACCCGATGCAGCTGCCGCACGATGGAGGGATCGTGCGGATTGAAACGATTGGCGAGCCGGGCGTTGCCCCGGTCTACCGCCATCGTGTACTGAGTGAGGTCGTTGGTACCCACGCTGAAAAATGCGCTCACTTCGGCAAGCCGGTCGGCCATGAGGACGGCGGCGGGAGTCTCGATCATGACTCCAACCGGCACCGATGGCGCGGCCTGCACCCCGGCGGCGGCCAAGGCTCGCGCCTCTTCCGCGACGATGTCGCGGGCCTCCTGGACTTCCTGAACGGTGGTAACCAGGGGCAGCATCAGCTGAATGTCGTGGCCCGCCGCCGCCCGGAGCACCGCCCGAATCTGCGGGCGGAACACCTCGGGCTCGTCGAGACAGACCCGGATCGACCGCCATCCCAGAAACGGATTTGCTTCAGTGGGGGCCTTAAAGGCGGCGGGGAACTTGTCGCCGCCCAGATCGAACGACCGGATGATCACGGTCAAGTCGGGGAAGGCCCGCGCCACCCGCCGGAAGTAATCGGTCTGCTCGTCTTCGCTTGGCAGCACGGCACGACCGGTGATCAGAAACTCCGTGCGGAGGAGTCCAACGCCCTGGGCGCCGTGGCGTACCGCCGCCTCGATCTCTTCCGGCAGATCGACATTCCCCATCAGGGTGATTGCCCTGCCGGCAGGGGTGACCGCGGGCTGCCCGACTACGCCCTCGAGCTGGAGCTCCAGCCGCTGGCGGCGGCTGACCTGCACCCGGGCGTCCTCCATCTCATCCCGGTTGGGATTGAGGACGATGGTGCCGCTCTGACCGTCAATGAGCAGGAGGGTGCCGTCCGGAATAGCGGCGAGCGCGCCGGCCACACCGAAGACCGCGGGGATGTTGAGCGAATGGGCCAGGATTGCGGCGTGAGCGGTGCGGGTTCCCTCCTCACTCACCAGCCCAACGACATGCTCTCGGTCGAGCTGAACGGTGAGACCAGGGGATAGCTCATGGGCGACGACAATAACCTGCTCATCGGCAGGGATCGACCAGAGCTCACTATCGCTGCGACCCAGCAGCCTTTGGATCATCCGCATCTGAATGGCGTGGAGATCGGCGAGCCGATCACGGAGCCGGGCAGCGCCGGACCAGTGCTGCCGGAGCTCGAGCGCCCTGAACTCGTAGGCGGTTTCCGCGCTGAACTGGTTCTTCCGAATGAGGGTCTCGACCGACTTGAGAAACTCCTCGTCCTGCGCCATCAAAATCTGGGCATCGAAGATCCGCGATTCTTCCGGGCCGGCACGTTGGAGCACCCGTTCGCCGAGCCCCTGGAGGTGGGAGACGACGTACCCGACGGCTTCTCGGAGGCGGCGCACCTCGCCCTCGATCTCGCCCGCCGCAACAGTGCGGTCCGGGACCTGGGGGAAGTCCCACCGCATGACCAGGGCCGGAGCCCAGGCTACACCCGGCGAGACCCCGATTCCACGGAGCTGGCGGGGTCCGTTCATTGCTCGCCGAAACCGCTGGCAACGAGCGCAGCCAGAGCCTCCGCCGCCTGCTCGGCGTCGGAACCTTGCGCGCGGATGGTGATGGAGCTGCCGCATTCGGCGGCCAGCATCATCACGCCCATGATGCTCTTACCGTTCACACCCACCCCGTCCTTGGAGATCTCGATCTCTGCGTTGAACGTACTGGCCAGCCGGACAATCCGCGCGGCTGGGCGAGCATGAAGCCCTTCCGAATTGACGATGGTTGCCTCCCGCTCGATCACAGGCCGATCCGCCCGAAGAGGAGCAGAAGGATCATGGCCAGCAATGCGAAGCGCACGCTCGTTAGCGTCGGGCCGAACCAACGAGTCAGCGCGATCCCGGAGACCGCCACCCCAGTCGCCCCGACGACGGCGGCCCAGGCGAAACCCGTGAGATACCAGGCTGCCACAGCCGGAATCGCGGCCCCGAGTGCGAAACCCGCCGCAGGCCCCACTCGCTCGATGGCACGCGGCACCCAGGAGCTCCCGATGGCGGCACCGACACGCATCCCCGTCTCCATTCCGGTGCGGAGCGACCAATAGCCGGTCCACAGCCGAATCGCATTGTAGATGACGAGGAATCCGCCAATTGCCAGCCATCGTGCCCCCAGTACCACACCGATCAGAGCGAAGCCGACCAGTGCTGGAACCAGTCCGGCCCAGAACAGCTCATCGCCGAGCGCGCCGAGCGGGCTGCAGAGCGCCGTCCGGAGCCGCACGATCTGCGCGCCGGGAACGGCCTCGTACTCCGCCCGGGCCGTGGCACCGAGCGCAAGCCCAGCGAGGTTGGGGTTGCAGTTGAAAAACTCGGTGGAACGTACGACGGCTTCCCCATGCCGCACCGGGTCTATCGCCTTGAGGTCCTCGAGCAGCGGCTCGGCCGCGTATCCCATCCCCACACCGAGCATGCGTTCGTAATTCCAGGTGCCCTGGACCGCGAACAGCCGGAGCATAGCCCGCAGACGGCCGTTCATGCCAGCACCGCGATCAGGGTTCCCACGACCAGTCCACCCACCAGCCACTTCAGCCGCTCACCCCGGCCCGAGCTGCGAAAGGCTGCGCTGGCGCCGGCTGATAATGCGGAGCCGATGGCGACCAGCGTCAGCGCCACCGCCGTCCGACGGTCGACCCGCAACGATTCCGTGATCGTCGCAGCCAGGACCAAGCCCAACAAGGTAAGGATGAAGCCGCGGACCGCGTCGCGCAGGAGCCCGCCATACTGCAGCCGCCGGATGGCGCTACTCTCACCCGCAGACAGGGCCGCGGCTTTGCGCTGGATGGCGCGGGCATTCCACCGGCGCACCACTTGAAGGCTCAAACCTCCGAGCACCGCGAGCACCAGGCCGAGAGCCGCGCTAACGCCCAGGCTGAGCTCCCAGGGAGTGCCAGCCGCGAGCGCCGCGGCCACGACCGTCGCCGGCCCGTAGTCCGGATAACGGACCGCTCCCACCGGCAGGACATCGAGCGCGAACAGCTCGAAGAGGACACCGACCCTGACACCTGCCTCCATGTCACCCGCGAGCCAGCCCGCCACCGTTCCGGCCACCAACGGCCTGGAGATCATTGCCTGGGGCACGCTGACCAGGTCAAGCCCCACCAGAGTGCCCCAGACCAGAAGCGGCACGACGACGTGGGGAGAGAATTCGGTCATGGGAGATTCCTCAACGCCACCGGAGGCGTGGTGGGAAGATCCTGCGCTGTGATGACGGCCCCCCCGGCCTCGAGGTCGAGCAACGTACGAAGCTCCTGGTCCGTGAGATAAAGGAAGGGGAGGCGCTCGCGACGACCTGGTCGATGGTGGATCCCCCCGAGATTGATCTTGTGAACCAGTTGAGGACTGGCGGCATGGAGGGCGGCCATGGTTTCCAGGTCTCCCGTCAGAACCAGCCCCCTTTTCCCGTTGGATTGCCAGTCCGCCATCTGCCTGGACGCCTCGGCGACGGTGACGAA
>JAXDMF010000113.1:0-17472 GCA_034666205.1 Gemmatimonadales bacterium | reverse complement strand
ATCATCGGGCCGGTACGGAGGCCAGGATCCTGGCGGTTCCGTCGTCGGCGCCGGTCTCGGTCTCGGCGGGATAAGTGAAAGGCCGGGTGAAGAGTATTCCGTCGCAGATCAGGTCCAATCCCCGGCTCCGGCCGGGCTCGAGCTCGCGAAATGATCCTAGCTTAACCCGGTAGGGCACGTCATCCTTGCTCGGCTGCATGAACTCGAGCGGGATCATACGCCGAAAGAAGAAGTGAAAGGCGTATCGCCGCGCGCGCTCCATCTGTGCTCCGGACATGCCCGCCGACAGCGGCAAGCGCTCCAGGAGCGCGAAGTAGTCCGCTGCAGTGGCCGCGTCCATGGTCAAACCCTTATTCCGGATCCAGGCTTCGCCGGCGACGATGACGGGTATCCCGATGCTGGTGAGCTCGACCCCCGTCTTGGTTCCGTATATCAGCACTGCGTTGCAGCGGGACATCACGGCGTATGTGCTCACCTGGCTCTCGGGCCCGATGACGAACACGTTCGGGGGAAGTGTCGGAAAACGTTTGCGGATCTCCGCCACCATCGGCTGACGGGAGACCAGGCTGCCTCTGAGCTCCGCCGGATGCACCCGAATGATCAACTGCAGATCGGGCCGCCGGGCGAACCACTCGATGGTGGAAACCACCCATTGCAGCATGTTGGGGAAGGCATTGGCCGGATAGTGCAGCTGCGCGTCCCACATCACATTGGTTAGCAGGCCGACGCTGGGCTTGGAGAAGTCCGTGCCCACCTCGCGGCCGATCTGGTCGAGATCGGCCATCGGCCGGTCGTGAAACCAGATCCAGTCCTGGGTTCCGTGCCAGCGGCTCTCGAGATACTCGAGCAGTCCCGCCTCCAGCGACTTGGACCACCGCATGTGTTCCCAGCTCTCGGTCGGCTCTGTCAGCAGCGTGTGATGGTAGGTATCGCCGTGACTGAAGATGAAGCACTGCTTTCGGTAGGCAGGATTCCAGTTCACCACCCGCACCCCCGCCTGGCGGCAGCACTCGCCGATGAGGCCCTGCGGCACGTAGATCCCGTGGTGAAACACGGCCACCTCATAAGGCACCACCCGCAGGAGGGCGCGGGTGGCGAAGGACGTCAGCAAGGCCGCGGCGAAATAGCGGCGCAGCACCGCTTCGGCCTCAGGCTCACCTTCCAGCGTAGCACGGGCGTAGAACCGCAATGCGCCGGCCAGCGCGTGCTCTCCGACAGCGATGTCGTCGAAGGTGTAGTCGGGAATCTCACCCAGCGGGACCTCGGCTGCCAAACTCGCGGCAAGCTTGCGGTCGTCGTGAGTAAGGTATTCCCCGTAAGTCCTGACTCGGATTCCGAGGGCGCGAAAGACGGCGGCTCCCGACTCGAAGCATCCGTGACAGAGATCCTTCGACGGCCCGTAACGGGCAAACCGGCTCTGGTTGGGATACCAGGTCACGTCGGCTGCCAGACACGCAGGCAGCATCGAGTCGCAGAGCAGGACATCGACCTCGGCGCCGCGCAACGTGAGGGCCGCGGTCAGCGCGCTCTCCAGCGAGGTGCCGGCGAGATGACTCCCCACGCTGGTGGCCATGAGGACTCTGGGGCCGCCGCGAGCTGCCGCGACCGCCTGGTTCCATGCGGCACGCTCCGGGCCTATGATGGCGGTCCAATCCGGCTGCTCCGTCGCCAGGCGGCGGCGTCGGGCCAGCAACCGCGCCTGGCGCTCGAGGGCTGGCACCCGGCGGAGTTGATCCCGAAGCAGTTCCCGAATGCGGATCACACGGACTCCAGTGAGCGCGACAGACCCAGCCGAGCCAGGAACTGGTCCGGCTCCGGAAGTGAGGGCAGGAGCCACCACGGTTCGGTCGTTCGGAGCTGCTCCAGACTGTAGCCGCCCGTGGCGACAGCCACTACGCGCGCGCCGATCGCCTTGCCGCACGCGACGTCGTGAGGAGTGTCACCGATCACGTAGATCTGTTCAGGCGAAAGGATGCCGACGGTTTGTCGTGCCTGGGCCAGTGCGGTTCGGGCGATGGTGGCGCGGTCATCGGCCCCGTCGGCGAACGCCCCCCCCTCGAAAAACCCGGCGAGCCCATAGTGCCGAAGTTTGGCCTTGGCTCCACTCCGGGTATTGCCCGTGAGCAGCGCGGAGTGGACATCAGGCCTGCCACGTAGCCGCTCCAGGATGGGCAACACGTTGGGGAGCACTGCGCCGGTTCGCCGCCCCAGGCACTCCGGCAGGCGCCGCTCGTAGCTCTGCAGCAGGCCGTCTGCGTCGGCCGGAGCGAGCCCGTGAGTCGCCGCGAGCCGGCGCGCGATCTCGACGTCAGTAAGGCCGGCGGTCTGGAATTTGGAGAGATCCACTAGCTGTCCCAGCCGCTCTGCCACTGCCTCTTCCCACGCGTGGATGCCCGCCCGCGCCGTGGTGAGCAGGGTCCCGTCGATGTCCCAGAACAGGACGGTGGTCATGCCCGCTGCCGCTCGCGCTGCACGACAGCCGCCACCTGCTGCGCCAGGCTGGCCGCATCGAGCTCGTGGGCCACCAGCGCCTCGGAGTTCTGACCGCACACCGGCAGCGCGTCCAGCCCGAGTTGGCGGACCACCACGCCCGAGCGCCCGAGGGCCGCAATGCGGGCGGCCAGCATCTGTCCCTGACCGAACGCGACGTAGTGGTCATCGAGGGTAAAGACCTGCCGGCAATCGCCTATCGTGTCGAGCAGCCAGGAATCGTCGACCCGATTCAGCCAGGGGAGATTGATCACCGTCAGCCCGACGCCCCGATCCTCCCGCAGCCGTACCGCCGCCTCATAAGCTTGCGCCAGCAACACGGGGCCGTAGGCAAAGAGGATCGCGTCCTCACCCTCGGTAAGGGCCACTCCCCGGCCCTCCGCGAGACGGTAGTCGGCCGGCAACTGGTAGGGAACGTGACAGGGGATCGAGACCAGCCGGAGGTAGCAGCTCTCCGCTGTGCCACGCACGCAGTACTCGACTGCAGCCGCCACTTCTTCCTCGCACGACGGCTCGAGCAGGACCAGCCCGGGAACACCTGCCAGCGCCGAAATGTCGCGGACCGACTGGTGCGAGTGGCCGGGGCCGCTGGGCAGCAGGCCGGCCAGAGAGCCGACGTACACGATCTTGGTGCGCTCGGTGGCGTTGTTGTAGATCTGCTCGTTGGCCCGAGTGGAAAGAAAGCAGGCAAAGGAGTGGACCACCGGAAGCAGGCCCCGGAGGGCCATGCCACCCGCTTGGGAAACCATGTCTTGCTCGGCAATCCCGCACTCCACGTATCGGTCCGGGAACCGTTCTCGGAAGGCGATGAGCCCGCAGTCGAGCTCGAGGTCCGCGTCGAGGGCCACCAGCTTGGGATTTCGCTCAGCCTCCGACAGGAGCGCACGGGAGTAAGCCGGTATCAGCCGTTGCGCGCCCTGTGCGCTGGGACGATCGGAGCGCGGCCGGCTCTCGAGCTGTAAGGGGGGCTCGCGCAGCACCGCCAGCTGGCCGGCTGCATGCTCCGCGAGCTCCCGGAGTGCCCGGGCGTAGCTGTCGTCGTCGGGAGCGCCGCTGTGAAATCGGTAAAAGCGCTCGCCGGGTTTCATGGCAGCGCTCTCCATAAACGAGACGCCTTTCCCTTTTACTGTATCGGCGATCAGCACCTTGGGCTGATCGCTCGTACGACGCAGACGGCGCAGCGTTGCGCCGAGGGCCGAGAGATCGTGTCCGTCACAGCGCGCCACTTTCCAGCCGAAGACCCGAAACTTTGCTTCGAGATCCCCCAGGTCGCTGACATCCCGAACCCAGGTATCCGATTGGATCTCGTTGTGATCCACGATCACGGTGAGCTCGCCCAGGCCACTGCGGGCCGCACCTGCCAGCGATTCCCAAATCTGTCCCTCTTGCAGCTCGCCGTCTCCCGTGAGGACGAACAGCCGATTGGTCTTGCCCTGCGCCCGGTGGGCAAATGCCATTCCCTTTGCCTTGGAGATTCCCATGCCCAGCGGGCCGGTGTTGGTGACGATTCCTGGAGTGGCTACGTCGGGGTGGCCTGGCAAACCGCCGAGGCGCCGCAGCCGATGGATCTGCTCGAAGGGGATGAGACCGAGGCCGAGGAGGACCGCGTACAGGCCCGGGGCATCGTGTCCCTTGGAGGAAAAGTAAAGGTCGTCCGGTTGCAGCTCGTTGAGGTACAGCCAGGACACGATGTCCAGGCTGGAGAAGCTGCTTCCGATGTGCCCCGATCCCGCCTGGGCGATCATGTAGAGCGCGTTGATGCGGCAGCAGGTCGCGAAGAGCGCCGCCCGGTCCGTCGGCTTCATGGGTAGGCGCCGCAGGCGCTCGAACTCCGTCGGGGGAACGTAGTGCAGGTCTGGCATGCGCTCAGGACGAGCCCGTGAGGGCGTCCGCGGCCGGAACGTATGGAGGGGCTGCAGGCGCGGGCAGCCCGGCCGCCCCGCTCGAAACAAGATGTTCGGCGTACATCCAGTCCTTGGTGTCGTTGAGGTCCACCCCCTCGTAGCCTTGAGTGAAGAACGGCAGGACCCGGGTGCCGGCGATGGTTCCCTCCTCCATTGGCACCCGGGTCCACGCGATCTCGAGGCTGGCATTCTGGACGAACACTTCGGGGAGGGCCTGGTACGCCATGCTGTGCCACGGAGGATTCACCGGACCACCCTCGAGCAGCGGCACGATCCGATCACCATGGAGGCGCCACATCTTGCCAGGATGCTGGCGGCACAGCTCCACAGCCCGTAGCGAATCGACGTCGTTTCGGGCGCTGAACCTGTCCCAGGCCCGGCGGATCGTTGCGCCGCTGCGGAACGGGCTGGTCGGCCGGAGGATGCTGAAGCAGGAGTAGGTGCGGCTCTCTTGGCGCAGCTGTTCCAACGCGTGCCGCACCCAATCGATGTCCGGCGACAGGTCCGCCGCCAGATCGGCCGGGCGCAGGAACGGCACCTCGGCCCCGTAGTGTCGAGCGATATCGGCCGTGACTGGGGAATCGGTGGAGACGATCACGGCGGCGAACACGCCGCTTTCACGAGCCGCCGCAATGGTGTACGCAATGAGAGGATGGCCGGCGAGCGGGCGCACGTTCTTTCCGTGCAGCCGCTTCGATCCGGCACGGGCGGGGATCAAGGCGACGATGGAGACGGTGGTGTTCAAGGCGTGTAGTTGATGTATACGGTCTTCCAGTCCGAGTACACGTCCAACGCCTCGGTCCCCGCCTCGCGCCAGCCGTTGCCGGACGCCCTGAGCCCGCCAAACGGCAGATGGGGCTCACTGCCGTAGGTGCCCCCATTCACCACGGCCACCCCGGAACGGATCCGGTTGGTGAAGGCCATGGCCCGGTTGACGTCGGCCGTATGAATGGCCGCGGTGAGCCCATAGGGCGAGTCGTTCGCCAAGGCGATAGCGCTCTCGAAATCGGTCACCCGGTAGAGCGAGGAGATCGGGCCGAACAGTTCGCTCTGCGAGAGCGGGTCGGCGTGGGCTCCCTCGAGTAGCGTAGGTGCCATGAAGAAGCCGCCGTCGTAGCCGGGTCCGGTGAGACGCTGGCCGCCGATCAGCACCCGGGTACCGTTGTGACGTGCCGTCGCGACCGCCTGGAGCATGCTCTCGAGCTGTTGCTGGTTGATGACGGGTCCGAAATCGTCGTCGTCGCCGCAACCCACCCGGAGACGCTTGGTCCGCTCGACCAGGAGATGGCGGAACTTCTCATAGATCTTGTCGAACACGATGATCCGGCTGCCGGACGCGCAGCGCTGGCCGGCGTTGCTGAAGGCCGACAGCACCGCCCAGTTGGCCGCAAGCTCGAGGTCCGCATCGTCGCACACGATCAGGGGATTCTTGCCGCCCAGCTCGAGGCAAATCTTGGCCAGGCGGGCGCCGGCGGTCTGCTGAATCCAGCGGCCGACGCTGGTGGATCCGGTGAAGCTGATCACGTCCACGCCGGGAGACTCGACCAGAGGTGCGCCCGCCTCTTCTCCCAGCCCATGGATCACATTGAGCACCCCGGGCGGGAGTCCTATCCCGGCCGCGAGGCGAGCGAAGGCCCAGGCGGTGGCGGGCGCGTCTTCCGATGGCTTCAATACCACGGTGTTACCGCAGAGCAGAGCAGGGAAGACCTTCCAGGCTACGTTCGCGATCGGGGTGTTCGCCGCGATGATCAACCCTGCCACGCCAAGGGGCTGGCGGACGGTCATGGCCGCTTTGTTGGGCACCGCACTCGTCGTGGTGCGCCCGTAGAATCGGCGCCCCTCACCGGCCACGAAGAACCCCATCTCAACCGCGCCGGCGGTCTCGCCTCGGGCGTCCTTGAGCGACTTGCCGGTCTCGATATGGACCAGGCGGGCGAGCTCGTCCTGATGTTCGCGCAGGGCGAGCGCGAGCTCGCGAAGCAGGTCGCCCCGATGTACCGGGGTCGCGTCAGCCCAGGCCGGCCACGCTCTGCGTGCGGCATCGACAGCGGCCTCGACGTCCCCGGCCCGGGAGCGTGCCACCGAGAACAGGGGACGGCCCGTTGCCGGCGCCAGCTTGGCAAAGCACTCACCGCCGGCCGCGGGCCGCTCAGTGCCATCCACATAGTTGAGGATGAGTGGGGGAGGGGCGAGATCGCTTTGGCCCATGCGCGCTTCGAATCTCCTTACCAGGCCGTGTAGCCACCGTCGACCAGAAGCTCAACGCCGGTGACATAGGACGAGGCGTCGGATGCAAGGAAGATAAGCGGGCCGCCGAGGTCCCGGGCCACGGCCATGCGGCCCAGCGGAACCCGGGCGATAAACTTTCGCTTGAATGCTTCGTCCTGTCCGCCTTCTACTCCGCCGGGTGACAGGGCGTTCACTCGCACTCCCGATGGCCCCCAATGAGTGGAGAGGTAGCGGGTGAGATTGACGAGCGCCGCCTTGGATGCGCCATAGGCTGGTGGCTTGAGAAACGGAGGATCGCTGGGGAGGTGATCGTAGGCACGAGCATCCGGAGAGACGCTGGCGTAGAGTGAACCAATATTGATGATCGAGCCCCGGCCGAGCCCAACCATGGCCGGACCGAATGTCTGCGCGGCGTGAAACGCGCCTACCAGATTGACGTCCAGCACGCCGCGGAAGACCTCGTCGGGAATATCCTGGATCCGGTAGGTCTTGGCAGGCCCCGGCGGCTGATCGATGCCGGCATTGTTGACCAGCACCGTGGGGACGCCCAGATCGGTCTCACACTGAACCCGGACTGCGTCGAGCGACGTCCGATCCCGAACGTCTCCACGGTACAGCCGGAGGCGAGCGACGTCCCGATCTTGGAGGACGCGGAACGCCGGAGGCATCGGAGACCCCTCGAGGTCAATCCCCGCGACCGAGGCACCGGCGTTCAGCAGAGCCTCACACCAGATCGGCCCGAGTCGGCCGAGTGCGCCGGTGACAACCGCGACGCGCTCGGCGAGCGGACCAGCGGTCACGCCGCCTCGCCCTGGCCCAGTGCGGCGAGCTGAATCGTGTCGTCGGCCTTGAGCGGGCGCAACAGCGTCCGGCCGACGACGACGTCGAGCATGTGGGGCGGCAGGCCATCCCCCGGGGACTTGAGGGCGACATCCTCAGGGGTCAGGACGTGACCCGTGGGCAGGTCACGGGCGGCAACGAGCTTCTTGCTCATCTTGAGGATGGGCCCTTGCTCGCTGGGGAACACCTTCTTCACTCCATCGCCCAGGGCTGAGCGCACCCGCCGAAGATCGCGCACCATCTTGCGCAGCCCCACCGGCTCGAGAGAGAACGGATGGTCGGTGCCCTTGGCGGCCCGGTTGAAGGTGAAGTGCTTTTCCACTATCCGGGCCCCGAGTACGTAGGCTACTGGCGCCATCGCAATGCCGTTGTCGTGGCTCGACAGGCCGATCACGACGTCAAAGTGCTCACGGTAGGTCGTGATGACGCGAAGATCGAGCTCCTCGAATGCTGCCGGGTACCCCGCAGTGCATTGAAGGATCGCGAGCTGATTGTTGATCGGCATAATCGTTTCGTACGCCCGTTCCACGTCGTCAAAGGTGGCGCCGCCGGTGCTCAGGATTACCGGCTTGCCCAGACGCGCCACATGTCGGAGGAGAGGGATGTTGCGGATGTCGCCGGAGGCGACCTTGTACGCCCCCATGTCCAGCTGGGTCAGAAAGTCCGCGCTGGCAATGTCGAACGCGGTGGCGAAGAAAGTGAGACCCAGCTCACGAGCGTAGCGCTGGAGCTCCTGATACTCGGTGCGTCCAAACTCCAGTGCTTCGCGGTGCCTGCCGTAGGTGGCCCCGAAGCTGTTCTCGTTGTCGTAGGGCCTGTCGTACATCTCGCGGGTGTACAGCGACCGGTTGTCCCGCTTTTGGAGCTTCACGGCTTGCACGCCGCATTCACGGGCGAGTCGAAACAGTTCCTTGCACCGCTCGAGGCTTCCCTGGTGATTGTGTCCGATCTCGGCGATGACATAACAATCGGACTGGTCATCGATCACCACACCCTCGATTTCAAGTCGTCTCATCGCGGTCCTCAATCAGTGAGCCCACTACGGGCGACGCAGGACTTGAACGATATTGTCCCATGCCGTCCGGTCGAGCCGCGGAAGCGCGATCCAGAAGGCCCCCAGCCCCGCGAGCGCAGCCGCTGCCAGCCGTACCCCGCCGGTGTCCACTCCCGATCGGAGCACCAGGAGCACTGCCCCCCCGACCATCCCAGCCAGGAGCACGGCCGGAGCGTTGGCGGCGGCCAAGCTGCCGCTCCCCACATGGAGGAGTCGGGCCGCCAGGGGAGCGCAGATCCCCACACCTAGCATATACGCCGCCGCCACCCCGATCGCTATTCCGATCGGCCCCCACAGGCTTCCCACGGCGATACCGGCCAGCGCCAGCGCGGTAAACCCCACCGACCAGTTCAGCATCCAGCCCGGCCGGTCGAGGGATTTCATGAGCTGTCCGACTGGTCCCATCAGCGCCTGGGCCGCGGCGACTACGCAAAATACCTGGACGAAGGGAATGGCCGCGCCCCACTGGTCGCCGAACACGAGCGGCACGGCGGAGGGTGCTGCCGCCGCAATCGCCGCCAGGGCCGGCAGGAGCAGGGCAGCTTGGACCCGTCCGGTCTTGAAGTACATCCCCCGGACCCGTCCGATGTCGTGTTGCATCCGGGAGAAGCTGACGAAGAAGAAATTCCCCAGCGCTCCCGTAAGCGCCGCCACCGGATATACCACTATGCGGTAGGCGAACGTATACAGGCCCAGCGTGGCCGGGCCTGCCACATACCCGACCAACAGCTTGTCCAGATTCTGGGAAAAGTACTTGAACAAATTGAAGCCGAAGACCCGAGAGCTGTAAGGCCAGAGTTCTCGGGCGGAGGCCAGGGAGACCTCGGTGAGCCGGGGTCTCCACGGGCTGATGCGCCACAGCACCACCGCGCCGACCAGCGCAGTGATAAGCGTCTGGGCCACCAGACTCCACACGCCGAACCCGAGCAGGGCCAGCGCGATTCCGATGACACCACCGGCGAGGGAGGCACCTATATCCCGTACGGCCAGCTCGCGGAATCGGAAGTCCCGCTGCGCGAGCGCCATCTGAGTAAGCGAGACGGCGTTCAGCAGGAAACTGAGTGAGAGCACCTGGAACACCGGACGGGCAGCGGGAACCCCGAACAAGCGTGCCAGCGGACCCGCCAGCCCCACCCCGGCAAGGGTGAGTGCGGCGCCGAGGGCAGTGTTGATGGCAAAGGTGGTGCTGAGGTGGCCGGGGGTGACATCCTTCCGCTGCACCAGGGCAGCGCCGAAGCCCAGCTCGGCGAACACCGACGTGGCCGCGATCCAGGACGCGCCCAGACTCACGATGCCGAAGTGTTCGGGGCTGAGGAGGAGGGCAAGGACCAGAAAGACGACGTAGTTCGTGCCCTGCCGCCCGGCCTGCTGGGTGATGGACCAAAACCACGCCCGATCCCTCATCGGAGCGCCTCGAGAAAGATCTCCTCCATCTTGCGGCTGGTGACCCGCGCGTCGAAATCGCGAATGGCCCGGTCGCGGCCCAGCTGGCCCATCCGCTCCAGCCGTTCCGGCCGGCGGGCCAGGCCCAGGATTGCCTGGGCGAGGGCAGCCGGATCGTTCGGCGGCACCAGCAATCCGGACTCCCCCTCGGTTAAGAGCTCGGGCCCACCGCCGATCCGGCTCACGATCACCGGTTTCCCCGAGGCCATCGCCTCGGCGACCGCAAGCCCCAGACAGGCCCGCTGGTTTACGCTCGGCGTGACGGCGATCGAGGCTGCCGCGTACAGGAGAGGAAGCTCGTCAGGGACAACATTGGGAAAAACGAAGACCTGCCCAGGATATCGGCTAGCAGCAGAGTGGGCGTCATCCTTCAGCTCTCCGCTGGTGCCCGCGATGATGAAGCGGACGTTACGGGCCTCCCGAACTACCTCCGGAATCGAGGCGAGAAGGACGTGCAGGCCCATCTCGCGAACCATCCTGGCGACGAAGAGCACCACAAAGTCGCCTTCTGCGAGGCCCAGCCGCCGCCGGATGTTGCTGCCGTCGAGACCGGGCCGGAACCGCGAGGTGTCGATTCCGTAGTACACCACCTCGGCCGAAGGGAGGCCGAGGAGCCGCAGACTGGCCGCGCAGTGCTGGCTCGGGCTCAGGACTCTTCGGCTGGACTGGAAAATGTATTCTACCTCGGCTCGCCGTCGCCGATACCGATCCGGTTCCGCGTGGATCTCGCCGAACACGGTCGTTACCAACGGCAGCCCGAGCTCTTCCGCGACCCACGCGCTGGCCAGACCTGCCGCCAGCAGGTGATAGGCGCCGATCATCTGGAGATCGTATCGTCGGACGAGATCCCGGGCAAACGCCGACAGAGCCAGGCAACCCAGAAACAGGCGTGGAGAATCGGCCATGAGGCGGCCGCGGCGCCATGCCTGTGACAGCCTCGGCCCCGGTCGGGCCAGGAGGTCTCGCGCCAGCGCCCGATGCAGCTCACGCCGCGGTGGACGGTGCACGGTGTAGTGGTCGGTATCAGGCCCCCGCCGGGGCCCGGCCATGGAAAGGACGTGGACTCTCCACCCGCGCTCGGCAAGGTAGGAAGAGAGATAGTGGAGATGGGTGGGGACCCCTCCGAAGGGAGGGGGATGGTTGCCGAACAGGAGAATGCCACGGCCCGTGGTCATTTAATGACGGCTAGGGCGCGGCGCTAATTGAACGCGAGGAAATTGGCGTGCCACGTTCGTGCGTGCTCGATCTCGGCATTCCAGCCCCGGACGAAGTTGGCTGCCGCCGCTGCCGTCGTGAGTGGCACCTCCTGCCCACGACCGAGAGGCCGCAGGGTGAATCCCTTTCCGATCAAGAACTCGAGTAACTCGACGGGTTGGGTTCCGAGCTGTTGCAGACCGAACGGCCAGAACTCGAAGAAGATCTTCACCGGGCGGTTCGAGAACATCCCCTGGGCGCCGGAGAAGACCAGCATCTCCGCTCCCTGGACGTCGATCTTGATGACATCGGGAGGAGCGATCCCTTCTCGCTGGACGAAGATGTCCAGAGTCAAGGAGGCGACCGGCAGTGCGCGCGCGGTGTCGGCCGGGCCGAGCACGTCGGCATTCGCTCGGGCCAATGAGTTGATGCTGGAATCCGTCGGGCTCACGAACAGGGAAGAGGTGCCCTCCCGTTCTCCCACCGCCGCCGGCACCACCGAGATTGGAGCTCCGCGGGACTGGGCCGAGTTGCGCCGGAGTACCTCGAGATTTCGGGGATCGGGCTCGAAGGCGTACACCCGCCCACCAGCGCCTACGGCCGAAGCCGCCAATAGGGTGTAGTACCCGATGTTCGCCCCGATGTCGAACACCGTCATTCCAGGCTCGAGCGCGGCGAAGAAGGTCCCGACTGCATCGGGCTCGTAGCTCCCGCGTAGCAGAAGATCCCGGTTCAGGCTGCTGTCAGTGGCCGGCAACCACAGCCGTCCACCCGCGTGACGGACGCTGTAGTACCCGTCCCCCCGAAGAGACCGGTAGAGCTGGTCGATCCCACGAGCATGCATCCGGCCATAGACCGAGCCGGGTAGCATTCGGCAGGCGCCGCGGAGAGTGGAGAACGCCAAGGCCTTCCCGACCATTAGCGTCCGGTCATCGGGCAGGTTTCCGGGCGATCACGAAGGCGACCGCCTCCGCCGGCATTTCGGCAAACGGGTCGCCGTACGTGAGCGAGGCGATGTCGCCGGGTTGCGCGGCCGTCCAGGTGCTTCCGCGCCCATCTTTCTTGAACCAAAGCAGGGTGTCGAGAGGCGGGAAGACTGCTCGGACACGAGCCTCATCGTAGGTCCGATAGCCCCGCTGGACTGTGGGCCGCCCCGCGGGCACGGTGGCCATCAGGCGGCCGCCGGGACGTACCAGGCGCCACAGGCGCTCCACCCCTAGCCGATCGCCGTCGGGAGTTTCCCGGTCGTCGTACCGTCCCAGCCCCAGATGCTCGATAGTCGACACCGAGATCACCAGGTCGAATGACTCGGGCGGCAGGGCATGGTCGCCGAAAAGGTCCGCCGTCACACTCTTGAGCCCAGGTGCCTTGAACGGGTAGGGGCGCTGATCCAGAACGGTGACGTCGTGCCCCAGCGCCGACAGGGTTAGGGGGAGCACACTCTCATACCCGCCGAAGTCGAGCACGCGACGCTCCTCCGGCCTGGCGTGGCGAAGGATCAGGCCGCTTTCGACGATCTGCTCGGAGACGACGGCCTGCCAACCGGCTCTTCGGAGGGCCCGCAGACGGAGCTTGGTCACCTCGCCGTGGAGACGATGCAGCACCTTCAGGATCGCGCTCCATCGCCGCGGATAGACGCCGATGTTCTTGTTCCGCAGGTGACGTATCACATCGTCGAAGTCGGTGCCGCCATCGCAGTAGGTCATGGGAGGAGCAGCGAGCTCCTTCGAGTCGTGATCCACTGTGGCTTTTCCCTCATGTCTGGTGCTGGAGGTCAGCGGCCGCACCCCGTCGTGGTGACGCCACGGCTCCCGCTTCATAGTACTGACGCGCACAGAGCCCGCCTAGGAGGAAGAGCACACCGATGATGAATGGATAGAAAATGCTGTTCGAGGCGGCACTGTGAACGACCAGACTCGGTATCCATGCGTGCAGGGTGAGTCCGAGCACCCGCACCGTCCGCGGCAATGTCTTGATTTGATAAGTACGCCAGCCGATGGTCGAGAGGCGCCACAGAACGGCGCCAAGAAGGGCGACCCCTACAATTCCGCTAACGGCCGCCATGTACAGGATGCCGCCGTCGGAGCCGAAAGCCCTGTTGCCGGAGGCAGCCGCGCCGTAGGTGGCTCGCACTATGCCGAACGTGTTGTAACCCACTCCCAGGAGTGGGTTGTCGGTGAAAATCCGCCACGCGAGCAGCCAGTCTCCCACCCGCGCCATGGCCGAGGGCTCCAGGAGCGTCAGCTTGTTGTAGGCCGACGCAAACCGAACCAGGCGGTCGGCGGCGAGCGTCGCTATCAAAGCGAGACCTGCCAGCGGCAGGAAGAGCTTTCGGAAGCTTCGGGTACGGACCGTGAGCAGCCCGAGCCCGAGCAAGGTGGCGATGATCGAGCTCCGCGAAAGCGTCAGGATAAGTGCGATCCAGAAGAGCGCGAGCAACGGGTACGACGGCTTGCCATCTGCGCCCTGCGCGTGGGCGTAGAGGACGCCGAACATGATGAACGCGCCGGCGAAGTTCGGGTCGAGGAATGTTGAAACCAGACGATTCCCCTGGATGTCCCAATCGATATAAGGAATTGCGTCGGGGTAGACAACGAAGGCGAAGTTCGGCATGAAGATCGATTGGATGATGCCGAATGCCGCGAACACACCGCAAGCCGCGACTGCAGCGCGAATGAGGCGTGGAGCCGACGCGGCGCGCAGGGCGGTCAGCGAGAACGCGTAAAGCCCCGCGTACAGGGACCAGCGGATTAGATAGAGGCTGCTGAAGGCGATCTGCGCGGCCGTAAGCTCAAATCGGACGGCAGTCACACAAATGGCCAACGCGTTGACGGCGACAAAGGAGGCAGCCAGAGCAATCGGCCGGTCCAGCCGAATCCGCCCGGCAACCAGCACGCTGGCAACGAGCCACAAGCCGAGGGCCGCGGCCAGGAGGTCGGAAAGGAGGATCCTCGCGCTTTTGATGTCTGTGGAAATCAAGGGGATCTTGCCGACCTGGCCCAGCAACAGGGAGCAGAGGAAGAGCACGACGAGCACCTCTGCGGCCGGCATCCAGGTGATGTTGCCGGAGTAGCGGGAGAGGTGCGGCAGGCTTACGCCCAGCGGCAGATCGGTCTCCGAAGAGGACACCTCAGCGGCCTCTCACAACCCTGCAGGCGAGTGACCTCGGCCCGATGCCGCGGGTTCCCGGCTGCGCGTCGCATTCCAGGCCTGGCGGAAGGTCCGATATCCCGGAGCTCCCGACCGCATGGACTGGGCACGCTGCTCCAGCAGGAAAGCCAGAATGAAGGCGACCACCCCGCCCGCAAGGATTGCGACGACAACATTCAGCACCGGCCTCGGGGCCGATCGCCGGTCTGGAGCCACAGCGCTGTCGATGGTCGTGATCACGGGTGTGTCGCGGACTTCTGAAATGCGGGCCTCGTCGTAGGCCTTCACCAGGCTCACATAAACTTCTTGTCTCAGATCTACCGCTCGCTGGAGTCGGCTGGCTTCGAACTCCAGGAGTGGGGAGCCGCGATACTCCCGGTTCGCCTGAAGAAACCGGAGTTGCGCCGCTTCGGCCTGCCGCAGCTCAGCCTCCGCTTCGGTCAGGCGTTCCCGGGTAAACCGCGCCTGCTCGTGAGACTGTGACTGCCGCCGCTCGAGATTGAAGGTGTTGAGAATGACGCGCATGCGATTGGCGATGTCGGCGGCCAGTCTGGGGTCGCGAGCCTTGACGGACAGGGTGACGATGCCAGTGGAGTGATCGACCCCCGTCTGCACTGCGCCCTTCAGCGCGCGGACCCCTCGGCTTACGCGCGCGGGCTCGGTGCGGCCCTGCACCCGCAGGATGTCGAGCAGGCGATGGTCTTCGGTCGCGGGAGCGCCGGTATGGAAACGGGAATCGAGGGTGGCGGTCAGGACCTCCCTGCTCTTCAGCACATCGGCGATGAAGTCGGGAGAGATGGCTCCGCTGCCGGGGGCCGACACTCCGAGTTGACCCGCCAGCCCCATCAAGCTGGTCAGGGCGCTGCCTGCAAGACCCCCGGTCGAAGACGACACCGGGGTAATGGTGGTCGACGCGGTGTAGACCGATGGGAGGATCAGTGAAATCAATGCGGCGAAGAGGGCAAAGACGGCCGGAAGACCCAGCAGCAACTTCCGGTGGCGAACCAGCGGCGTCAGTAGCTCCAGAAGCGACACATCTTCGGCGGACCTCGTCCCTGAGGCCGGTCCACGGTCAGGACTATGGTCCTCCGACTCCCGGGAGACCTGATCACTCGTGGCGGGCTCGCTCACAAACGACTCGCCACGATAATTGTGGTTAACAGCGCGCCAAATACTTGTACCAATGTTCCGACAGTACCCAGGACATTACTTGGCGGCTCCTGGACTACCTTGGCCGGGACAAACACTACGGCGCCGGACGTAGGCTTCGGGACGCCGTCGGCCAGGATGGCGCGCCGTTTGACGGTCTCCCGCTTTCCATTCGGCTGCGTGACGTACGCGTGCTTCGTGTCGGCGACCTGGGTGTAGCCTCCTGCCGCATCTACGTACCAGTCCAGCGACTTCCCCGGGGCATAGGCCACTGCGCCGGGGCTGTTGACCGAGCCCTCGACCTGAACGATGGGATTGAACTCGGGGATGTTGATCGAGTCTCCCGCGGCGAGGATGATGTTATCGCGGAATTTGGGGTCCTTGAGCACCCGAGGAAGGTCGAGGCCGACGCGCTCGGCGAATCCAAAGGGCAGGGGTTGGCGGGTATTCTGCTGCTCTCCCGCCATCGGGGCCGGGCGCTCGCCCGGGGGGCGCCGGCCGGGGGGCGAGGAGCGGTAGAACTGAACTCCTCCCGGATAGGCCTGACCCGTGAGTCCACCGGCCCGTGCGATCAAGACATCCAGACGCTCGGTCTTGGTTCGCAGCCCATACCGCCCCGGGTGCTTGACCTGGCCTGTGATATACACCAGCCGTTGGAGGTCCCAGCCGGTCTGTCGCATGATGAGCACGTTGTCGTATGGCCTGAGCACCACGTCGGGTATTCCGCGGGCTCCTCCGCCTGTCTGCGCTCCCGGAACCCCATCGGTCCCGCTTACGAGGGCGGCGGAATCCAGGGGCACTCTGATGCTGGTAGCCAGGGCGCCGGGGTCCGGGCTCTCCGCCCGACGAGCGATTTCCGCTTCCTTGAGATCGGCGTCTTCGGTGACGCCGTTGGCCAGCAGCACCAAGTCGCGCATGGTCATGCCATCGCGGTAAGGCACTCTGCCGGGGTTGCGCACGGCACCCACCACGGTCACGTAGCGGGTAGGCAGGAATGCGGCGCGGGAAAAAACCCGGATCTCGTCCTCCTGGTGGAGGACGAGGTCTTCGGTCACCTTGCCGGTCGAGTCGGCGAAAGCTGAGCGGAGCTGTACCCGGGTCGAGTCATCGTTGGTTCGGGAGACGAGGATCCGGTCGACGTAGACGTCGGGTTTGGGCCCGCCGGCGAGCCGAATGGCATCGCTGAGCTTCATCCCGGCGGAGAACCCAACCTGACCCTCCACCCAGACATTCCCCTTGACTGTGACATAGCCGCGGAGCCGGCTCGGCACCGCCAGCACCGTGACCGAGTCGCCCGGCTCCATGGGCACCGCCGGCACGACTCCCCCCGCAAATTGCTCGGGCCCGACATCGACCACGACCCGAGCTTGCCCAGCGACCCCCCGCGCGTCGGGTGGCAGGATGCGGTGAATCCGCACCCGAGCCTGAGACGCCGCCGGCCCGAAGCCGCCGGCGAATTGGAGGAGGTCCCGGAGGGTCTCGTTCGGCTGCAGCTCGTAGATCGCGGGTCGATTCACCTCCCCGGCAATCTTCACGAATCCACCGTGCACCGGAACGAAGACGACATCTCCGCTCTCGAGCCGGATATCGCCGAGATTCGTCCCCCGCAGCAGATAGTCGTAGATGTCGAGCGAATCTACCAGCTTGCCTCCACGCCGGATGTCCACCCGTCGGAAGCTTCCATTCGTGGTCGGCCCGCCGGCGGCGTAGAGCGCGGTGAGGACGGTGCCCGCGCCGGACATTTGAAAGGCGCCGGGGCGCACGACATCGCCGGTGACGAAGACCTGAATGTTCCGCAGCCGGGCCACGGAAATCTGGAACTTGGTGCTGGCGCCCGGCCCTCGCCGGATACCGGAATAGACTCGTCGGAGCCTGCTATACAGCTGGGCCTCGAGCTGGCCCATCGTGAGGTTGGCGACATAGACCTGGCCGACCTGGGGGATGACGACAAAGCCCTCACGGGTAACGCTAAGCGTTTGGGCCTGCTCGACGTCGCCGGTCAGAATGAGAACGAGGACG
>JAXDMF010000112.1:0-5998 GCA_034666205.1 Gemmatimonadales bacterium | reverse complement strand
GCGCATCAGCGACCTGCTTCACCTCGGCTTCTTCCTCCGCGGTGAACGGATCGGGGACGTCGCTGTCGATGTCGATCTGGCCCAGAATCAGGCTCCCGCGCCGGATCAGCACCACCAGCTCGGAACGGGTCCAGCTGTTGCACGCGAGGTAATTCTGGACTGCGCGAACGTCGGGGACGTTCTGGTCCTTGCCTAGCGCCACTGCCGTCCCACACACGCCCACGCCCACCGGGATCCGGGTGTGGTCGGTGATCCGCCCGGCGTGTGCCTCGAGCACCAGTTCGCTTCCGTGCAGCATGTAGAGATAGACTGAAGTATACGGCGGACCCGCCGAGCGAATCTTCTCGGCGGCGATTCGGAGCAGTCCCTCGCGGCCCTCTTCCCGAGCGAACGCTCCCCGCAGAGCGGCCACGATCCGGTCACTGTCGAGCACCGGCATCGCTCAGCCTCCCCGCGTGCCGAGTGTCGCCCGCACGGTGGTGACGCCGGTTCCGCGTCGCACCAGGATCTCGACCGTTTCCCCGGGGCGATGGCTCCGCAGTGCATCGGCCATGGCCTGGAGATCCGGAGTTTCCATCGGGCCAATGCGGGTGATGATGTCATCGCCTCGTAGTCCCGCTTTCTCGGCGGGGCTCCCCGCTCTGACGCCGACGAGCCGGACTCCCCCCGGCGTGCCAGTCATGTCGGGGACGGTTCCGAGGTACGCTCCGTATCCGGAGCTCGCGTTGGGCGCAGCGGTTTGCGTCGAGACTGGAGCCGGCAGGTCCTGAAAGGTGAGCTGGTGCGGCCGGTTCGCGAGCGCGGTCACCAGACCCAGGGTGAAGTCGGAGACCCGCTTCAGTCCGTCGAGATTGATCTTCTGCCAGTCGTCGGTGGTGCGGTGGTAGTCCTCATGGAGATCGGTGAAGAGATGTAGCACCGGCCGTTTGGCCGAGTAGAACGAGGATTGATCACTCGGGCCGTAGCCGTCACCCTGCGGCTTGAGATCGAACCCGGCGTACCAGTTGAGCGAATCCAGCAGAGCCGGGAACTCCTTCGCGCTCCGGGCCCCGTAGACGATGAGCCGGCCATTCCGGAGACGCCCGACCATATCGAGGTTGACCATAGCCAGCGTGCCGCCCAGCGGATAAATCGGCGCCTTCACATAATAGGCCGAGCCTAAAAGGCCGAGCTCCTCCCCGCTGAAGGCGATGAATACTACGGTGCGGGCCGGCGGCGAGACGGCCAGCCGGGCGGCCACCTGGATCAATGCGGCCACTCCGGACGCATTGTCGTCCGCCCCGTTGTGAACTTTCCCTGTGCTGTCGGGGTCCAGGCTACCGAACCCACCAAGACCCAGATGATCGTAATGTGCGCCCAGGACCACGGTCTGATTCCGGAGCACCGGGTCCCTGCCGGGCAGAATGCCGATCACGTTCTCTCCGGTCAGTCCGCCCGCTGGCGCCTGCCTGATTGCGGGAGCGTCTCTCCCGACCGTAAAGGACTGAAACCAGCCTCCCGCAGCGGGCTGAAGTCCGACTTCGGAGAATCGCCGCGCCAGGTAGGCAGCGGCCGAATCGGCACCGGGAGACCCGGTCACCCGGCCTTGGAGCCGGTCATCACTGAGAAACTTGATGTCATCGAGCAGGCGGGGAGGCTGGGTGATCCGCTGGGCTTGCAGACCACTACCCAGGGACATCAGCACGACAACCGATAGCAGACCGATGCGGGGCATAGAATCAGAGAATATAGACGGGCCGGCTAGCGCGGAACGAAGCTGGTCTCGGGGCTCAGCTTCAGCGTAAACGCGGCGAGGAGACGGGCGGTCCGGTCGAGGTCTTCCACCGCCACCATCTCGTTAGGGCTGTGCATGTAGCGGTTGGGTACCGAGACCAGCGCCGTCGCCACGCCGCGGTGGGCGTTGAAGATCGCCTCCGCGTCGGTATGGGTGTCGCGCGACGCTGCTTCAATGCTGTAGGGGATCTGCTCCGCCTCGGCGGTCTCCACCAGCAGGTCGAAGACGATCTCGCTGACCGATGCTCCCCGGGAGAGGACGGGACCACCGCCCAGGCGAAAGTCGCCATGCTTCCGCTTCTCGATGCCGGGATAGTCGGTCGCGTGGGTCACATCGACCACGATCGCGACGTCGGGCTCCAGCTGATTGGCCGACGACCGGGCGCCCCCGCCGGTTGCCGCGATCTCCTCCCGGGTGGTTGCGACTGCGGTCACGGACGCAGCCGGGGACTCCTGCGAGAGGATGCGCAGAGCCTCCAGGACCACGAAGGCCCCGATCCGGTTATCGATGCTCCGACTCACCAGTCTGCCGTTGGGGAACTCGAGTACGCCCGCGGCCAACACCCCAGGATCGCCGATCCGGACCCGGGCCGCTGCCTCGGTTCGGGATACCGCCCCGATATCGATCCAGAGGTCTTCCACCTTGGAGGCCTTGTCCCGCTCTTCTCGTTCCATGATGTGGATGGCCTTCTTCCCCACGACACCGGGAACCGGTCCCTGCCGGCCAAGCAGGACGACCCGTTGTCCCACGAACACCTGATGATCCCATCCACCAATCGTGTCGAAGCTGAGAAAGCCCTCGTCATCGATGTGGGTGACCATCACCCCGATCTCATCGATGTGCCCGGCGAACATGAGCCGTGGATGTCCGCCACCACCGAGAGTCGCGAACGAGTTCCCGGCTACGTCGGCGTACACCGAGGTAGCGAACTTCTCCGCTTCCGCGCGCCAGACCCTGCCCGGCGCGGCCTCGAACGACGAGGGTCCGGGTGTGTCCAGCAATGATTTCAGGAACCTGATTGAGTCAGGGGTCATTAGGGGATCGATTCAGTTGCAGCTCGAGGAACACTGCTCCCTTCACCGGGTTGGCAGTGTACGGGGCGATCTCCCGAAAGCCGAGGCGCCGGTAGAGGGCGAGCGCCGCCTCCATCGTGGGGAGGGTATCCAGGCGCATGCGCCGATAGCCCGCGGTGGCAGCCTCGTGGATGAGTCGTTCGGCGAGGAGTCGGCCCACGCCGCTGCTCCGGTAGGCTGGACGAACATAGAGCCGCTTCATCTCGCAGGTATCCGGCTCGAGCGGTCGCAGCGCCACACAGCCGGCGCTCTCGTCATCGCGGTAGGCCAGGAGCAGCCGGCCGCGAGGCGGTGCATAGGCGCCAGGCAGACTCGAAAGCTCCTCGTCAAAGCCTTGAAAGCACAGGCTCACGTCGAGCGACGCCGCGTACTCCTCGAAGAGCTGCCGCGCGGCCCCGAGTGCCTTCCCCCCGTGAGCAGGTCGGATGGTCAACAGCGCACTGCCGGTAGCCACCGTTCCACCTCTCCCGCTGGGACCCCAGTCAACGCTGCCCTGATTTGCTCGGCGCCATCCACCACTCTTGGTCCGGGCCGAGAGGTGTACTGATTCCCGTCCAGGATCGAGGTAGGTACCCGCCTCATGAGGGCGAGTGCTTCAGTGTGGTCCAATGCCTCGAGCTCGGCGCGTGCCCGCTCCATGTCCAATCCGCACAGCATCACGACGACATGATCCGGGCGAAGCGGCGGGAGCTCGGCCCACTCGCGCCTGGCCGAGTGGCTGCCCGCGCGGGCTCCAACATCCTCTCCGCCTGCCGCCGCCACCAGCTCGGGAACCCAGTGGCCGGCCAGGTAGAGCGGCTCGAGCCACTCGATGCAGAGAACTCGCGGCGAAGGAGAGACCGCACTCGTTCGGAGCCTCCGGAGCCGGCCTTGGAGCCCGAGGACCAGCTCTTTAGCCTCATCGCCCCGGTCCAGGGCCGCCCCTACATCCTGGATGTCGCGCCAGATTCCCCCCAGGTCCCGCGCGGCAAGTGACAGGATTCGAGGAGCCGGATGAATCGCTTCTGCTAGCCGGTACACCTCGCCATCCGATACCGCACAGACCTCGCACAGGCCTTGGGTGATGATGAGATCGGGACGGAGCTTCCGGATCTGTTCGGCATCCACGGCAATGACCGGGCGGCCAGCCTCCCTGAGGCGGCGCACCTCCGCATCGATTGCAGCGCTCGAGCAGCTTGGGTCAACCGGCGTGCTCGTGACCCGGGGAAGCCCGTGGACCGAACCCGGGTAATCGCACTCGTGTGAGATCCCCACCAGGTGTCCGGCGCCCCCGAGCGCGGCCACGATCTCGGTGGCCGCGGGCAGTAACGTCACCACTCGCACTCAGTCCTCAACCAGGCGGCTGGGCCGGTAATTCACGAAGAACAGCAGCCCGGTGAACGGCGCGAGGAGGGCGCGGAAGTCGTGGGTGAGGAGGTACGCCACCGTCCCGAGGATTGCCGGTGCCTCGACCAAAGTCCAGATCCCGATCGCACGCCCGAGATTGGCCCGCCACCAGTCGTCCTGCGACGTCCCCACACCCGGTGGGGCGAGACGCGCGGCATTGTAGGCCGCCGCGGCAAAGAGCACCGCGCTCACCAGAAAGAGTCCCAGGTGCAGTATGCGCCGATTGGGGAGGGTATCGACCGGCCGAGAGGTTGCTCCGGCAAACCACGAGACTGCCCAGAAGAGGACCACGCCGACCATGAGCGCCGCGTGAATGATCCGGGCGGTGATCGCGGGCGATACCGGAGCTGCCGGAGGCATTACCGTCTCGCGACTCGGTAAAGTACTCCTCCCAAGAGCGCGAACATCACGAGTGCCGCGAGGTCGCTGTTCGCGAAACCTCCGAGCACTCCCTGCAGGCCGACCAGGTGCGCGAGGTAATCCGCGGCCGGCACCTGCGCCGCCTCGGCCCGCACGACCAGCAGGGCCGCGATGCCCGCGATGCATACGCCCGCTAACGCCCCGCCGGCGATGAGCCCGCTGGCGAAGAGCACTCCCGGTCCCGACTCGACCTCCGCGATCGAGCGGGAGCCGCTTCTGAGCCGCCGCTCTACCAGCCAGCGCACCGCGCCGCCAATGAACATTGGTGCCGACGTCGAGATCGGCAGGTAGACACCCACGGCAATCGGGAGAGACTGGAGACCCATCAGCTCGATAGCGATGGTCAGGAAGACGCCGATCAGCACCAGACCCCAGGGCAGCCTCCGGGTCAGGATGCCATCGGTGACCAGCGCCATGATCGTGGCCTTGGGCGAGTCGAGCTTGGTGATCGGCTTGCCGTCGATCTCATGCACCCGGCCGCCGATCCCCGGATCGACCAGATACGCGACCTCATGGTTCGCTGGATCCAGCAGATACTTGCCCGGCGTGACCCCCTCAGTGGGGATGTTCACCCGAACAACCTCCCACTCCTTGCCCTGATGCCGCATCCGCTCGCCAGTGCCAGTCACCGAACGCTCCGCGGCACCTGGAGGCATGGCCTGCAATGTCACTCCTGGATGACGCTCCGGGATCACGTTGGTGTAGGTGCTGTTGAGCAAGGTGATGGTCCAGCCGATAGCAAGCGCGGAGGTGATGGCCCCGACCATGATCGCTATCTGCTGCCGCTTCGGCGTGGAGCCGACCAGGAATCCGGTCTTGAGGTCCTGACTGGTCGCGCCAGCATTCCCGGCGGCGACGGCGATGACGCCCGCGATGGAGAGAGCGGCCACCCGATGATCCACCCCGGTCCAGCCGATGAGCAGGAAGATGGTGGTCGTGCCGATCAGCGCGGCGATGGTCATGCCGGAGATCGGGTTGGCGCTCACCCCGATCTCGCCGGTGATCCGGGAGGAGACTACCACGAAGAAGAACCCGAAGACGATGATGAGGATGGCGCCGAGCAGGTTGACGCCGACCTGAGGGAGGACCGTGAGCAGGAGTGCCAGGCCGATCGAGCCCGCGATCGTTATCCAGATCGGCAAGTCGGTGTCCGTTCTGAGCCGGCTGGCGGCCTCGCCCATGCTGCCCTTGAGATCCTGGAAGCCGGAGCGGAAGGCCGACACGATGGTGGGCAGCGCTCGCAGCAGGGCGATGATGCCTGCGGATGCAACCGCGCCAGCCCCGATATAGAAGACGAACGCGGCCCGGACCTCGGCCGGGCTCATGTCCTTGATGAGCTTGGTCT
>JAXDMF010000111.1:0-5095 GCA_034666205.1 Gemmatimonadales bacterium | reverse complement strand
CGGCATTGGTTTCATCCGGGAAACCCAGTCAATCGCATTCTTGAGCGTGCCAGGCAGGGAGTAGTTGTACTCCGGCGAGGCGATCATCAGCCCGTCTACCGCTTCGATCCGACGGGCCAGCTCTTGTGCCCCCTCGGGAAAGCCGGCGGAGTTCTGCAGGTCCGCGTCGTACAGCGGCATGTCGAACTCACGAAAGTCGGCCAGATCGACCTCGACCTGGGCTTCGCGCGCCAGCTCGACAGCCAGGTTGATCAGCTTGCGATTGAGTGACTCACGCTTGAGCGAGGCAGCGAAGGCAAGCAGTCTCACTCGGACGTGATCCGGTACCGAATCAAGACCCCTTCGACGAACTCCGCCGTGACTCGGCCATCCGGAGTAGCGTACTCCCGGGTCTGGACTCGCAGCGTTCCTTCCTTCCGCTCGCTGCTCCTGGCGGCCGACCCGAGGAGCGCGTCGACGTCCTGGAGCAGCATCCCTTTCCGGGGCAGTCCGCTCCTCGGGGACTGGGCTGCCGGCTGCAGCGGTATGGAAGGCGGTACCGCGGCCGACCCGGTCTGTTCGAAGTCGAGGTAGTGCGCCAACGCTGTCATTACCGACTCAGGGGCCAGGGCTTCGGCCGGCACGCCCGCCGGGTAGCGAATATTGAATCGTGAGCCACCCTCGAGCCGGCGCTCCCGCACGTTCTGCTTCCGGTGCTCCTCCGCCTCCGCCACGGCCGAGCGGTTGCGAACGTTCTCCCGCTCGCGCTCCGCCCTCAGGTCGTCCAGCTCCTCGTTCATTGCCCGCTTCTTGTTCGGATCGGTCTCCCGCTTGACCTCCACCTCGAGATTTTTCTCCCGTTTGGTCTTGGGCGCCTCCGGGGTGCTGACGTTGCTCGAAGTTTCGTCGCCGAAGGTACCGTAGCCGCCGCCGCCGAGCTGAAACTCGATGTGCTTCGATTTCACCCTGATCTTAGTCACCGTGACCGGCTCACCGGGTCTGATGGCGGTGCCGTAGTTCTTGAGCCGACTGGCGTACCTGGGATAGTCGAGTGGGCGTGCGGTGCCGGGGTAGATGTCCACCCCGTCTTCGGTGCCGGGCAGTGCCAGCCTGGACGTGACGGCCTTGCCCTCAAAATACTCCCTCAGCGCAGCCTCGGATTGGGCGGCCAGGCGGCCGGTCAGGGCGGCGAGGAGGACCGGGACGAGCCATTTGTGCATGCAGGGACCTCTGGAGTGGTTAGGGGCGACTTGACTTAGGCCATTGAATATTGTATACAGAATACCGCCCATACTGGGATATACCTCATGATCACCCGCACGCCGCTTCGCGACCAGGTCTACGACGCCGTCCTCGCCCGGATCAATCGGGGAGACCTTCCCCCTGCCCGCCGGGTCCGCGACACCGATCTCGCGGCCGAGTTGGGGGTTAGCCGCACACCCGTCCGCGAGGCCCTGCTGCGGCTGTCCCGGGAGGGCGTTCTCGAGGCCGATATGGGCCGCGGCTTCAGCGTACGGCCGCTGGACGCGACCGAGATGCGGGAGGGCGGTGCGATCCTCTCCACCCTGGAGCGGCTGGCCCTCGATCTCTCCGGCGACATCCCGTCTGAACGGCTGGCGCATCTCGGTGAGATCGACCGGGAGCTGGCGGCCACCAGGGGCGACGTGGATCGCTGCATCGATCTGGATGAGGAGTGGCATCGGACCCTCCTCGAGGGCTGCCCCAACCTCAGGCTCCGCGCTATGATCTCTACCCTTTGGCAGGTGCCCCGACGGTACATGCGGGCATTCCTGCGCGAGGCCGGCCGAGTCAGCCTTTCGACCCAGCATCATGCCAGGATCGTCGAGGCACTCAGGCGAAACGATCGGGAAGCCGCCATGCAGCGTTTCAGCCATCATTGGCAAAGAGGCATCGAGGAGCTCGGGGCCTGGATCGAACGATGACGGTCGCCGCTGCTTCTGATCTGGCGCGCTGGCGGGCGGAGACTCCCGGCTGTGAGCGCCTGGTCCACCTCAACAACGCCGGAGCAGCCCTGGCGCCGCGCGCCGTTCGCGATGCCATCGATGCCCACCTCGACCTGGAGGAACGGCTGGGCGGCTATGAGGCGGCGGAGGCCCAAACAGCGCCGATGCAGGAGGCGTACGAGGGTGTGGCGCGCCTCCTGGGTGCCCGGGCCCGCAACATAGCCCTGGTCCAGAACTCCACGATCGCTTTTGCCCAGGCCATCAGCGCGTTCGACTTCGGACCGGGAGACGTGCTGCTCACCAGCCGGGCGGACTATGCCTCCAACCAGATCATGTATCTCTCCCTGGCCCGCCGGCGCGGCGTGGAGATCGTCCGTGCTCCGGATGCGCCGGAGGGCGGGGTCGATGCGGATGAGGTGCGCCGGCTCGTCTCCCGGCGCCGGCCCGCTCTCGTGGCGCTCACCTGGGTACCGACCAACTCCGGTCTGGTCCAGCCGGTCGAGGCCGTGGGACGGATCTGCCAGGAGGCCGGTGTCCCCTACCTGGTGGACGCGTGTCAGGCGGTGGGCCAGATGCCGATCGACGTCCAGCGCGTCGGCTGTGACTACCTCGCAGCCACATCCCGCAAGTTCCTCCGGGGCCCGCGTGGCGTCGGGTTCCTCTATGTGTCGGACCAGAGGCTCGAGGCCGGCGCCCATCCCCTCCTGGTGGACATGCACGGCGCTACTTGGGTCGAGGCCGATGCCTTCGATCTTACGCCCGACGCCCGTCGGTTCGAGAGCTGGGAATTTGCCCCCGCGCTCGTGCTCGGTCTCGGCGCGGCCGCGGCCTACGCGCTCGACGTCGGACTGGCGACCGCCCGCGATCGGGCACGCCAGCTGGCCGCCTATGCCCGAACCCGGCTTGCGATGGTGCCCGGGGTGCGTGTGCTCGACCGCGGGCCCGAGCTCTGTGCCATCGTCACCGCTGCCCTGGCGGGACGGGACGCGAAGGAGATCAAGCTGGCACTCCGCGCGCGGGGCATCAATACCAGCTCGCCCGAGCGGGAGGATGCCGTGATCGACATGGACGAGAAACAGGCAAGCTCGGCCCTGAGGATCTCGCCGCATTACTACAACACGAAGGAAGAGATCGATGTTGGGATAGAAGCGTTGAGCGATCTACTAGAGCACTCTAAGTAGATCCTTCGCTTCGCTCAGGATGACAACCTACGGTCCTTCCCGCCCTTCCCGTTCAACACCGGCTCCAGCACCCGCCACACCGTCTCCGCCACCTTGCGTTGTCCCTCCGCCGTCGGATGCATGCCATCGGGCTGGTTCAGACTGGGAACTCCGCCAACACCTTCGAGCAGAAACGGCACCAGGGCAGCGTCGTTTCTCCGCGCAAGCTCCTGGTACACCCCCTGAAATCTCTGGGCGTATGCCCTACCATAGTTGGGGGGCATTCGCATGCCCAGCAGGACGAGCCGGGGCTGCGGCTGGAGCTGTTTGGCCCGGTCGAAGATGGCCTGAATGTTGGCGCGTAAGCTGTCTGGAGGAAGACCACGCAGTCCGTCGTTCGCTCCAGTCTCGACCACGAGTACCGCCACCGGCTCACGAAAGAGCCAGTCTACCCGCCGAAGCGCTCCCGCCGACGTCTCCCCACTTACCCCAGCATTGACGACCCGGTAGTGGAGCCCAGCCGAGTCGATCTTCTGTTGAATCAGCGCAGGATAGGCCTGCTCCGGCTCGAGACCGAGGCCGGCGGTGAGGCTGGTGCCGAGAAACAGCACTGACGGCCGCTCCGACTCGGCTGACTGCGGCAAAGCCTTCGCGGGAGATTCCTCTCTGGCCTGCTCGCATCCGGAGAGTGCCGCAACCACGGCAAAGATGATGATGGATCTGACTATCATTCGAGATGCCTGAAGCTGTACTGCAGAGCCAATCACTCAGCCGGACCTACCGCTCGGGCGGCCGGGATCTCACGGTGCTGAAGGATATCACCTTCAGTCTCGAGCCGGGCGGCTTTCTCGCCATCCTCGGTCCGTCGGGAAGCGGCAAGACGACACTTCTCGGCCTGCTCGCCGGATTGGACCGGCCCTCTGCCGGCTCGGTCTTCCTCGATGGGCAGGAGCTCGGCTCATTGAGCGAGGACGAGCGCGCGCGGCTCCGGGGCGAGAAGATCGGGTTCGTGTTCCAGGCCTTTCAGCTGATCCCCACCCTCACCGCGCAGGAAAATGTTCAGGTGCCTCTCGAGCTTCGGGGCGACGCGCACGCCGCGCCCAGAGCGCGGGAGCTGCTCGAGCGCGTGGGGCTGGGTGGACGGGGACATCACTACCCTGCCCAGCTCTCAGGCGGCGAGCAGCAGCGCGTTGCTCTGGCGCGCGGTTTCAGCAGCCGGCCCAGGGTCCTCTTCGCCGACGAGCCGACCGGGAACCTCGACGCGGCCACGGGCGCCACGATCATCGATCTCATGGTGGAGCTGAATCGCGATCTCGGTACCACCCTGGTGCTGGTGACGCACGATCTCGATCTCGCCGCTCGCGCGCGCCGCACCATCCGGCTGGCCGACGGGAGAGTCGTGGCCGACACCGCAGCGTGAACGTTGCGATGTTCGTGCTCCGCATGGCGGCGAGGGAGCTCAGAGCCACGCCTCGACGGCTGTTCCTGCTGACCGGGACCGTCGCCGTGGGTGTGGCGGCGCTCGTCGCCATCAATTCCTACACCGACAACCTCCAGGACTCGGTCAGGCAGCAGGCCCGCTCCCTGCTCGGCGCGGACCTGTCATTGATGAGCCGCCAGCCGTTCTCGCCTCGGGTCGAGGCGCTCCTCGACACCCTCTCCCGCAGCTCCCCATCGGCCCGAGTAACCAGCTTCTCGGGAATGGCATACGTCCCTCGGACGGCCGGCACCCGGCTGGTGCAGGTGGCGGCGGTGGCAGGGCGATTTCCGTTTTATGGCGAGATCCGGACCAAGCCGCGCGGGGCCTGGACCGAGCTGCAGGCGGGCCGGCACATCGTGGTCGATCCCTCGCTCCTCACGGCACTGGGCGCCCGATTGGGAGACACCGTCTCCCTCGGCGAGGCGCGTTTCGTCATCTCGGGCACCATCCAGAGCGCGCCGAGCGACGTAGGATTTCGTTTCGCCTTCGGGCCACGGGTGTACATCCCGGCG
>JAXDMF010000110.1:0-7055 GCA_034666205.1 Gemmatimonadales bacterium | reverse complement strand
TAATCGGCCACGCCTTCGGACCCGACAGTCACGAGGTCATGGACGTGACGGTCCGAACCGACCGCCTCCTGGACCGTTTCTTCAAGTTTCTGGATCAGCAGATCGGTCTTCGCCACGTACTGATCGTCCTCACCGCGGACCACGGCGTCGCACCGCTGCCTGAGATCGCGCGGGATTTGCATCCCGGCGCGGGCCGGCTGGATCCGGCCACGATCGCCGCGGCGGCCGACACCGCGCTCAAGTCGCGATTCGGAGCGCCGCCCGGCGCAGGATGGCTGGCTCACCTGGTCCCCCCGTGGCTTTACCTGAACGTCGAGGCATTCAGGCAGAAGGGCATCGCTATCGAGGAGGCGGAGCGAACGGCACGGGACGCGGTCAAAGGCGTGCGGGGGGTCCATCAGGCCCTTACCGCGACGGAACTGCGGCAACAGCAGAAGGATGGCATGGCTTCGAGCGTGCTGCTCAGCTTTTACCCCGCTCGAAGCGGGAACATTTATTACGAGCTGAAGCCGTTCATCGTGCCGGGGCAGGATCCGACCGGCACCACCCATGGCTCTCCCTGGTCCTACGACACTCGGGTGCCGCTACTCTGGTTCGGCAGCTCGATCAAGCGTGGCACGTACAAGGAAGCGACCAGTATCGCCGACATCGCACCCACGCTCTCGATGCTCCTCGGTATCGACGCGCCGGTAGGCTCGCGGGGTAGAGTGCTGCGAGAGATGCTGCGCTAACGGGTCGCCTCGACAACCATCGCGATACCCTGGCCCACACCCACGCACATGGTCGCTAACCCGTAGCGGCCGCCTGTGCGACGGAGCGCGTGGACCAGCGTGGTCAGGATGCGGGCACCGCTGGCGCCGAGCGGATGACCCAGGGCAATCCCACCGCCGTAGATGTTGACCCGCGCAGGGTCTAACCTCAGCTCCCTGATGCACGCGATGGCCTGTGAGGCAAAGGCCTCATTGAGCTCGATCAGGTCGAGCTGCTCAGCCTTAATCCCAGCCCGCTCCAGAGCCTTTCGCGTTGCCGGAATCGGCCCCAGGCCCATGCAGCTGGGATCGACGCCGGCGACGGCGGTGGCGACGATCCGCGCTAGCGGCTCGAGCCCGAGCTCTTCGAGCGTCTTTGCGCCGGCGACCGAGAGTGCCGCGGCCCCGTCGTTGATGCCGCTCGATGTCCCTGCGGTGACGGTGCCGTTCTTGACGAATGCAGGCTCGAGCGCGGCCAGGGCGTCCAGCGTGAGTCCTGCCCGGGGAGGCTCGTCCTTGGAGATCGTCCTGTTGGTGGGGCCCGCCACTTCCACCGGGATTATCTCGTCGGCAAAGACCCCCGAGCTCACCGCCGCCTGAGCCCGCCGCTGGCTCTCCAGAGCAAACTCATCTTGCTCCCGCCGGCTGATGCGGTAGGTCTGGGCCACACGCTCGGCGGTCTCGCCGAGGGAGATGGTCCACTCAGCCGGCATGCGGGGATTCACGAAGCGCCAGCCCACGGTTGAATCGGCTGCCACCGGTGGCGAGCGGTCCCATGCCCGACCGCTCTTGAGCATGACCAGGGGTGACCGCGTCATGCTCTCCACGCCCCCGGCTATGAACAGGCTGCCTTCGCCGGCGCGAACCGCGTGAGCGGCCGATGTGACCGCCTGGAGGCCCGAGCCGCAGAGTCGGTTTACGGTTTGACCGGGTATCTCGACGGGAAGCCCGGCCAGGAGAGCCGCCATGCGGGCGACGTTCCGATTGTCCTCTCCGGCCTGGTTGGCGCAGCCGAAGATGACGTCATCGATCCGGTGAGCCGGGATCCGCCCCCGTTCGAGCAGCGAGCGGATGACGATGGCCGCGAGGTCGTCCGGGCGAACCTCCGCCAGCGCGCCGCCGGCCCGGCCGATCGGGGTGCGGACGGCGGCGGTGATGAAGGCGTCACTCACGGCTTCAGGCTCACGTTGATCTTCCTCTCTCAGACGGCTAAGTTGCCGCCCGGCAACGATTCAGGACAGGTGGCCGAGTGGCTGAAGGCGCACGCCTGGAAAGCGTGTGTACGTCAAAAGCGTACCGAGGGTTCGAATCCCTCCCTGTCCGTGCCGGGGAACCGCGTCGCTCCCTCCGACGTATCTTAAGGGTAGCGGTCATCCACGGAGCAGTTCGGGCCCATTTGCGCTCTGTGCTACCGCCCTTCCCGTCGGTCCCGTCCTTCCCTCCTTCCGCCCTTCCGGCTACCTTCCCGCCTCGATGCCCTCCCGTACGCCTCTTCTGGACGACCGCGCGTTCGGCCGCACGTTGGCGCGCATGGCCAGTGAGATCGTTGAACGGAGCCGCGGCACCGAAGAGCTCGTCCTCGTGGGAATCCAAAGACGGGGGGTCGAGCTGGCCGACCGGCTCAAGCGGCTCATCGATGGCTCCGAAGGCTCCAACCTCCCGTGCGGTAAGCTCGACATCACCCTCTATCGAGACGATCTCCAGACCATCGGGCCGCGGCCCGTGGTCGGCGAGACCAAGCTTCCCGACCTCGACGGGAAGACGGTCGTCATCGTGGATGATGTGCTCTATACCGGCCGCACGGTGCGAGCGGCGCTGGACGAGTGTGCCGACTTCGGCCGGCCCCGCCGCATTCTCCTCTGCGTGCTGATCGACCGCGGTGGCCGGGAGCTGCCGATCCAAGCAGATATCGTCGGCACCAGCGTGAGCACTGGGCCCAGGGATCGAGTCGACGTGCTGGTGTCGGAGCTGGACGGTAAGGATGCGGTCGAAATAGTGAGGGGGACGTGAAGGATCTCTCCGTGGCCAGGGGTCCGGCATGAGCACCCCAAGTCTGGGCAAGGATCTGGTCGGCCTGGAGCCGCTCAGCGCCGAGCAGATCGAGCTCATCCTGGATACCGCCGAGCCGTTCAAGGAGGTGAGCGAGCGCGCCATCAAGAAGGTGCCCGCGCTCCGGGGGAAGACCATCGTCAACCTCTTTTTCGAGGCCTCCACCCGTACCCGTATTTCGTTCGAGTTCGCCGAGAAGCGGCTCTCTGCCGACACGGTGAACGTGGCGGCCGTCGGCTCGTCGGTGAGCAAGGGCGAGACCCTGGTGGACACCGCCAAGAACCTGGAGGCGATGCGGATCGACATGGTGGTCATCCGCCACGGCTCATCGGGCGCGGCGCAGTTCCTGGGGCAGCGAATCCGGTCCAACGTGATCAATGCGGGCGACGGCAAGCACGAGCACCCGACGCAAGGTCTGCTCGACATGCTCACCCTGCGCGACCGGTTCAAGCGGATCAAGGGGCTGAAGGTGGCCATCTGCGGCGACATCCTCCACAGCAGGGTGGCCCGGAGCAACATCTGGGGACTCACCAAGCTCGGCGCGGAGGTGGGCGTCTGCGGGCCGGCCTCGCTGCTGCCGCGAAACGTCCACGAGCTTGGCGTCACCATCCTGCCCCGCATCGAAGACGCGATTCAGTGGGCTGATGCGCTCAATGTGCTGCGGCTCCAGCTCGAGCGAATGGAGTCGGGGTTCCTGCCTTCCCTCCGGGAGTACAATCGGGTATTCGGCGTGACCACCGAGCGTCTGGCCCGCGCGCCGAAGGATCTGCTCATCCTGCACCCGGGCCCGATGAATCGAGGCGTGGAGATCGACAGCGATGTGGCCGATGGGCCCCACAGTGTCATCCTGCCGCAGGTCACCAACGGGGTCGCGGTCCGAATGGCGGTCCTGTACCTGCTCGCCGGCGGATCGCCGGACTGGGCGCAGGGCGGGGGAGACTAGCAATGAGGCCGATCCTTATCCGCGGTGGCCGGGTGATCGACCCGTCCCGTGGCGCCGATGGCATTGCCGACGTGTACCTGGAGAACGGCAAGGTCGCCGCGGTCGGCCGCGACATCGGCTCGCCGGAACAGGCGCTGGTGCTCGATGCGGGCGGCAAGATCGTGGCGCCTGGCCTGATCGACCTTCACGTTCACCTCCGTGAACCGGGCAATGAAGATGTCGAGACCGTGGCTACCGGCGCGATGGCGGCCGCGGCCGGCGGCTTCTCCGCGGTGTGTGCCATGCCGAACACCGATCCCGTGACCGACAACCAGGCGGCCGTCGGCTTCATCGTGAGCCAGGCGCAGCGGGCCGGGAAGGCACGGGTCTATCCGATCGGCGCGATCTCTCTCGGCCAGAGAGGCCAACAGCTGGCGGAGTTCGGTGAGCTGGTGGGAGCGGGGGCGGTGGCGGTGAGCGACGACGGTAAGCCGGTCGTCTCCAGCCACCTGATGCGGACCGCGCTCGAGTATGCCCGCACCTTCGGCATTCCCGTGGCCGATCACTGTGAGGATCCAACGTTGGCAGCCGGCGGGGCCATGCATGAGGGCATCGTCTCGACCCGGCTCGGTCTCAAAGGGATACCATCGGCCGCCGAGGAGATCATGGTGGCGCGCGACATCCTCCTGGCGGAGCACACCGGGGGTCACGTGCACCTCTGCCACATGTCCACCCGGGGGTCAGTTGAGCTGATCCGCCGCGCCAAGGAGAAAGGCCTGCGGGTCACGGCCGAGGCCTGTCCCCATCACTTCACCCTGACGCATGAGAGTTGCGAGGGGTACAACACAAACGCGAAGATGAATCCGCCGCTCCGGGAGCCGGAGGACCGCGAGGCCATCCGCCAGGGGCTCCGGGACGGGACGATCGACGTCATTTGCACCGACCATGCGCCGCACCACTACGACGCCAAGGAGCGCGAGTTCGACGATGCGCCCAACGGCATCATCGGACTGGAGACGGCGTTTGGGTTGGCGGTCACCGAGCTGGTGGAGACGGGGCTCCTCACACTCTGCGACCTGGTGAACCGGATGAGCACCATGCCGGCCCGGATCTTCAACTTGCCGGGTGGGACTCTGGCGCCCGGTGCTCCGGCCGACGTCGTCATCGCCGACCCCAAGGCGGCCTGGGTGGTGAATCCCGCCACCTTCTTCTCCAAGAGCCGGAACACTCCGTTCGGGGGCCGGCGGCTCACCGGCAGGGCCGACGTTACCGTCGTCCGGGGCCAGGTGGTCTACCAGCGAGAGCGTTGAGCAAGCTCGTGACCCGACGAGAAGTCGCGCGCGAGATCGCCGAAAAGGCTCCCGGCAGGCTAGTAGTGAATTAGATTTGAGGGGCTTCCCGGTGACGTGCTCCCTGAAATCTCTTGGCAGCCCGAGCTCTCGACAGGGTGAGTGGCCTCACCCGGGAACAGATGGATGTCTTAGAGCGGATGAGAGGAATGTCTTCCCATGGCCAAAACTCCGGATACTGATGTGACCATCGAAGCGCTCCTGGAGCAGCGGACCCAGTACGAAGAATGGCTGGCCAAGCTCGATAACTCGGGTGACAAGGCGCCCCCCGCGGTGCGAGAGCGAATACGCGGCGACTACCAGTCTCGGCTCCAGGGCGTCATGGAGCAGCTGCGCGGCCGGGGAAGCGCGATCTCGGATGAGCTCGAGCGGCACCATGCGTCACAAGCTGAGCTCGATCGCCAGCGTCGTGCAGCGGAGGAGGCGCTCGCCGAGGCGGAGGTCCGGCACTCGGTCGGCGAATACGCCGAGGACGAGTGGCGCCGGGTCAGCGACCAGAGCCGGGGGGAGATCGAGCAGCTGCGAGCTCAGCTCCGAAGCGTCGGCGCCGAAATCACCCGGTTGACCCAGGTCCAGTCGCTCATTGCGGCGCCTCGGAGCGCTGCGCCGGCCACTGCCCCTCCGGCCGCCGTGCCCCGACCCGCGCCGAAGCCTGAGGTGATCGAGCAGGCTCCGTTCGTCACTCACGTGGCCGACCCGATGGAAGACCCGGCTGCCCCTCCTCCGCGTACGGCTCCCCAGCCGCCCACGCCTCAGCCGGCAGCTGCCGAGGTGGACGAGCTCACCTTCCTCAAGTCCGTGTCGGACGAGGAACCTCGCGCCGCACCCCGGCGCACGGCGGCGAGTGGGTCATCCTCTACCGCCACGAGCGCCCCACCTCGTGAGCCCGAGGTCCAAGCTCCCTCGTCGGCCCCTTCCGGCAAAGCTGCCGCGGCGGTGGCCAAGACACTCAAGTGCGGCGACTGTGGCACCCTGAACCGCCCGACCGAGTGGTACTGCGAGCGCTGCGGGGCCGAGTTGGCGGGAGTGTAAGACGGTGAGCGGTAAGCGGGAGGATGATGCTATTGAATAAGTTGCGAGGTCGAGCTCAAGCGCTTTATGTGACAGGTTCCCGCAAACTCAAAGGGGCGCCCGAGTGGTCATCGGCGCCCCTTCTTACGTCCCGCTTACCGCTTACCCCTCACCGCTTACTTCTTCGTCGCCACCAGCTTAGCCAGGCGGCTCTTCTGCCGCGCGGCAGCATTCTTATGGATGATGCTCTTGCGGCCCGCGCGGTCGAGGAGCTTCACCGCTTCGGCATAGGCAGCCGCGGCCTCTGCACCGGTGGCACTACGCACCTTCTTGAGCGCGCTGCGGAGCTGGCTCCGATGCGTCCGATTGAGAACGGTGCGGGTACGGCCTTGGCGCATACGCTTGGCGGCGGATTTGATTCGGGGCACGGCTACCTCGGCAAACAGTTGAGTCGGTCCGGAGGAGCTCCGGGAGCTGAGCCGCAAAACATAGGTGACCAAGCGTGCAAGGTCAAGCAGGAAACTGCTTTGACTTGGTTCTCCGCCGCGTTTAACCTTCGGCGCCCTCGAGCCAAGGACGGCCGCCTGGAGCAGCTCAGCAATTTCGTGCTCGCCCTCCCCATGCTCGTGTTCGCCATGGTCGCCCACGAATACGCCCACGCCGTCACGGCGCTCCGGCAGGGAGACGACACCGCCTACATGTTGGGGCGGGTGACGCTCAATCCGCTGCCGCACATCGATCCGGTGATGAGCATCGTCATGCCGGCGCTGATCTGGTTCGCGACCAATGGGGCCTACACCTTCGGCGGCGCCAAGCCGGTCCCGGTGAATCCGCGCAAGTATCGAAACTATGTGAGAGGGGACCTGCTCGTCTCGGCAGCCGGCGTCGCGATGAACCTGATGCTCTCATTGGTTTGCGCCGTCGTCTTTGTCCTGCTGGGCCTGGCGGCCGGGCTCGTGCCCCAGGCGATTGCGG
>JAXDMF010000109.1:0-4859 GCA_034666205.1 Gemmatimonadales bacterium | reverse complement strand
TACGGCAGGAAACTCCGCCGCGCGTTCTTCCATGAACCGGGCGAATGACTGGTAGACGAGATCGCGGTGCTGGTAATCGCCGAAGGGAGGCTGATGAACCACGATGAGCGGAACCAGACCGGCATGTAGTGCTCGCTGCAGGTCTCGCTCCCATTCCTGCCGATATGCCGGATCATTCCACCGGGACCAGTACAGCGTGTAGCGAATGTGCTGGACGCCGAGGTCCCTGATATGTGCCACGCTCTGCTGATCCAGGCGATGAACGCCAATCCCGACCATCGGAGCACGGTTGATGATCGCCACCAATCCAAGACCAACGCCCACCAGCACGATTCGGCTGGACAGTCGCAAGGCCAGCGGGAAGGACGGGAAGCGGGAAAGGCGGGAAGGGCGGGAAGGGAGTGGGATAATGGTACCGGCTGTGGAGTTCGGCTCATACCGTATCGTCGGAGACTGCCAATACTTCTTCCATGGCGACATATCAGCGACTGAGGGCGTGGGAGCGCTGCCACCAGCTGTGTCTGGCTGTCTACCAGGCAACGAACTCATGGCCACCGGGAGAGCGTTTCGGGTTGACATCACAGGCTAGACGAGCCGCACACTCGGCGGCTGCCAACATCGCCGAAGGTTCTGCAAAAAGGGGATCACGCGAGTTCCGTCGCTACCTGGACATCAGCCTCGGATCTCTGTCCGAACTGTCCTACACGCTGCTGCTGGCTAGAGATCTGAAGATCCTTTCGGACGAGGAATGGGGCAGTCTCGATCAAATCCACCAGAAGACGGGTGGTATGACCTGGCTCCTATATAAATCTCTTAATGACAAAAGAGTCTCGGCCTAGACATACCTTCCCGTCCTTCCCGTCCTTCCCGCCTTTCCCGTCCTTCCCGCCCACGACCGGCCTGAGGAGTGCCCGCCACAGCAGGTACCCCGCCCGGTTCATGTGGAGGCTGTCGCGCTCGAACAGCTCGGGCCGCGGCTGCCCGCTGGCATCGAGCATAGGAGTGAAGACGTCGACGTAGGTCCCCAGGCTATCGCGCGCGATCTCCGAGCGGATCCGTCGGTTGGTCTCCCGCATCCGGTCGAGGTAGGCCCGGCGCGAGGGGCTCGGCTTGATGGAGACGTACGCGACGCGTACCGCCGGCAAGGCGGACCTGAGGCGCGCGACGAATGCCCGGTAGTCGCCCAGCACCCGCTCGGGCGTCCGGCCCTCTGCCAGGTCGTTGTCACCGGCGTAAAGCACAACCAGGTGCGGGCGGTAGGGGAGCAAGGCCCGGTCCTCATAATAGACGACGTCGGCGAGGGTGGACCCGCCAAAGCCGCGATTCAGGACCGGCACGTTGGGGAAATCGGAGGCCACGTCGGACCAGTGCTGGATGGAGGAGCTGCCGATGAAGACGACACCGCCGAGCGGTGGCGGGCTCGCCCGGTCGGCCGCCTCGAAGGCGCGGATCTCCGGCTCGAAGCGGGTCGGGTCGAGCCCGGGGGCCGGGGTCGCGCGGGTGCATGCACCCACGAGGAGCAGGATCGCGAGGCTGCAGCGACCCGGCCCTCTGGCGAAGCCCGCTAGACGACGGCGCCGAATAGACGTCCCACTGCGGCAGTACATGCCATCGCCACCGCCCCCCAGAACGCGACCCGCAGCGCTCCTCGGGTGAGCGAAGCACCGCCCAGGCTGGCAGCGACACCCCCGAGGACAAGCAAGAGGCCCAAACTCACCCCCACGACGCCCAGCGTCAGGACCCCGGCAGGTAACAGTCCCGCAAGGAGCGCGGGAGGTGCCGCCCCGACAGCAAAGGCGGCCGCGGATGTCACCGCTGCTTGAATAGGTCGTGCCCGGGCCATCGCATGGATGCCGAGCTCGTCCCGGGCATGGGCTCCCAGGGCGTCGTGAGCCATGAGTTGCTCTGCAACCTGGACCGCGAGGTCGGGCCTGACGCCACGGCCCATGTAGATCCCCGCCAATTCAGCTCGCTCGGCCTCCGGTGCGGTAGCAAGCTCGCCACGCTCCAGGGCGAGATCAGCCCGCTCGGTATCGGCTTGGGAGCTGACCGAGACGTACTCGCCAGCCGCCATCGAGAGCGCGCCGGCGACGAGGCCGGCGACCGCGGCGAGCAGGACGGCCGTCCGACTCGGCTCGGCGGAAGCCACACCCACAATCAAGCTGCTGGTGGAGATGAGGCCGTCGTTAGCGCCAAGGACAGCGGCGCGCATCCAGCCGATTCGCCCGCTACGGTGCAACGCGCCTCGCATGGTATTCCTTATGTATTGGTGCTAATCGGATGGCCAACCAACGGCCCGCGCATCAGAGGCGGCGACGCTGCGTCGAGAAGAGATGCTTCACCCACCGTAGATCCAGCCGGTCGATCCGCCGTAGACCAGGTGGCCAATGAGACTGCCGGCGAGGAGCTCCACGTCTCCGTGCGAGAAGATACCCCCGCCGACGAGCGGCATGAACACCAACTGTGCGACGATGAAGACCAGGACGCCGTAGACCATTCCCCGCGTCAGCGCCGTGCCTGGGAGCCGGCGGTCGAAGACGGCCGCGTAGACCAGCGCCAGCAACATTCCAACGATGAAGTGCAGAATCCAGCCGAGGGCGGGCCCCGTCGTCAGGTGAGCAGAGATGAGGCCCAGCGACGTACTCAGAACCTGCCCCATCGCGATCTTCGGCAGACCCACCGAAGGCTCGACCAGCAGTAGGGCGGTCATGACCCCGGTGCCGATGAGGCCTGCGGCGGCTGCACGTGCGGCGTTCATCGATCCCCCTCGATTGGGCTGGTCAGGGGTCTGTCTTCTGATGGCTCACGGCGTAGATGTAAGACGCGACCAGGAACACCTGCGACTCCGTGATGCGACCGGGGTGCGACACCATGAGCGTGCCCGGGAGCCCCTTGTCCACCCGGTCGATGATCGCGTCATAGGTGCCGGCGATGTGGCGCCAGCTCGGGCCGGTCAGCGCCGGGGCGATGGGACCCCCTTGGAGCTTGTTCCCGTGACACCCGGAGCAGGCCCCCCTGCCGTGATAGATCTTCCGCCCGGCATCCACCATGGCGGGAGCGAGCATGGCGGAACTGGGCTCGGCGCCCTTCGAGGTGGTGTCCACCACCTGGGCTGCCGCGCGGTGGGCACCGAGGGCCATCGCTCCAGACAGCAAGGCGCGCTGCAGCGCTCGCGTCATCGTCGCCCCATGGGAATGAACGCCGGGTTCACCATCCATAGTTGTGCAAACGCGTTCCGGAAACAATAGGCGCTGGCGATCTAGCGGTCCCGCATGATGACGGCATCGATGCCCCCGCCCGCCTTGTCCAGAAGCACAACCGTGACCGCCTGGCCGGCGGTCAGCGCGATGGGCTCCACGATGAGCAGCGTATCCTGGGGAACGTCGGGGGGAACGCCTCCGATCCGGGCCTCGGACGCTACCAGTACCTGCCACTCGCCGGGATCGCTCTGGACATAGCCACTTATGGCGCGATAGGCGAAGGGGAACATGAGATCGACCAACCCGTTGAAGTCGGGTTGACGGCGGTACACATCGATCGGGCCGGCCAGCGACGCGAAGTTCGCCACCTGCAGCCTGGTCTTTCCAGCCGCAGGAATCCCTCCGCTGTCGGTCAAGGCGATCGGGTTCAACACGGTGGATGAGTCGATCACGACGGCGGTATACTCGGAGTCGGCGACGACGGCGAGCTGAAGCAGGTTCGGGCTGGTTGCTCCCCCTGCCGGCCGGAACCCGATGATGCGCTGGCCGGCCGGGACTGATACCGGAGACGAGATGGTGCCGGTCCCGAGTCGGTTGAGCACCACGCCACCATCGACCAGGACGTCCAGCGTTGCCGTACTCTCCGCCGCCTGGATCACCCGCAACGAGCCCGTGGCCGCGACCGGCCCCGTGCCGTCGTTCCCGCTACAGGAGACTGCAGCAAGCAGTACCCCGCCGATCAACAGACCACGCATGATCCTCCCCCTGTCTGCCGTCCACCTTCAACGGTGAGAATGGCCTGTCCTTTCAGCGTGACCTCAGTGCCTTCCATCAAGTCCGCGCTATAGGCGAGTATCCTGCGACGCCACCAGTTGCCAACGACCCTCTCGCCAGGCGTACACATCGAGAAAGCGCAGTCGGAGATCGAAGTGCTCTGCTCCCTGCTGCCCCCGCATGAGATTGATCCCGGCCACAAGCCCGGCTTCGCCCAGGACCCGCACTCGAAGGTCGCTCTGGGTCAGACTGGTCACCTTCACCCTTCCCTGAGCGTAACTCCGCAGCACGCCGGCCCGATCCTGCGAGCGCCCAGAGGGATCATAGCCCTGGTAGTCGGGTGCCAGGAGCTGCTCGAGGGCAGGGATATCTCCCTTCGCCTCGGCCTGGGCCAGGCGCTCAGCTGCCTCCAGAAGTGATGCTTCAGAGCTCACGTGGTCTGCCTAGCGTCGGCGTTCGGATTCCCAGGCGGAAAGCAAGGAGAGCACCACGACCGCCCCGCCGATGGCGCCGATCACGGTTGTCGCGCTCACCCGTCCCGTTAGGAGGATGACCAGCAGGGGACCGACAGCAACAACGATCGAGCCGAGCAATATCAACCAGGCCGTCCGATGCGCGAAGTTGATGGTCCAACCCCGCCACCGCTGGCGTTTCGGAACAACTAGGCGTGGGTCGGCGGCGCATCGGTAGATGCCCGGCGGTTTCCAGTACTGCGGGTCCTGCCACAGGCGCTCGAGCTCGGGTGCTGCCATCAACTCCTCGCGTCGGGCTAACGGCTCGCGCAACGGCTGCGGCGACTCCGCCGCTCGCGCACAACCTATGGGTTCCTTTCTAGCTGATCCGCGTCAGCAGCGCCGTTCATCGTGCGCCGCTCCCAGAACTTAG
>JAXDMF010000108.1:0-5510 GCA_034666205.1 Gemmatimonadales bacterium | reverse complement strand
CGCGGGGTATCCACGATGACGTAATCGTAGTGTTGGCGGAGGAAGGTCAGAATCCGGCGAATCTGCTCCGCGGTGACGCTCTCGGCCTTTTCCGGCTGCGGAGGAGCGGACAGGAGATGGACCCCTGACGGGTGATGCTCGATGTAGGAGCTGAGCAGTGAGGCATCCATCCGCCGAAAGTTCTCGGCAAAATCCACGAAGTTGAATCGGGGCTGGACGCCGAGCACGAGGGCGCTCGAGCCCAGCTCGAGGTCCAGGTCCACCAGCAGCGTTTGCTTCTGGGTGGTGCGGTGAATCAGGATCGCGAGGTTCGTCGCCAGCGTCGTCGCTCCGCCGCCACCCTTCGGGCTGAAGAACGAGAGGATCCGGCCGGGCTGGCGCTGCTGATCTCCTTCGCTCTTCCGGAACCGTTGCACCGAACGGATGGTCGCCGCGCGCAGATCCTCGGCGGACACCGGCTTGGGGAGATAGTCCGACACCCCCGCGCGCATGGCCTGCATCAGCTGCTCGCTGGAGAGGACCGGCCCGGTGGCGATGAACAGCTGTCCCGGATTGAGCTCCACCAGATACTGCGCCAACTGAAGACCGAGATCCTGATTTTCTTCCAGGTCCAGGATGATCAGCTCCGGTCCCAGTGCGCGGAGGGCCTGGATCTGATGCTCGCCCAGCTGGTACAGCGGCGCGGTGAGCTCCAGCTCCAGCGTCAGGGGCCGATCGGGCCCGGTCAGCAGTTGCTTGACCTGAGTGACAAAGGTCGAGTCGCTGGAGATGAGTGCGGCGCGGGGAAGCTGAGCCTCGGTCAAGGAAGTAGCTCGATCCTATTTGATGAGTACGAGATGCTTGATTAACGTCCCGCTATTTGGGCCACTTGGGCCACCCCCCAGGAAGCCAAGGAAGCGCCCAGTGATGGGCTGTTTGCAATTACCTGCGCCTCCTCCAGCGCAAGGGGGCCGCTGATCTACCCACACCTTGGCCAGGTTGATGAACTTGATGGCGTTCGCGCTGGGTGTGTTCGCGTACAGAGAAGGATCGTAAAGCCCGACGACAATAGAGCGGGGACTCGCGTCCATCCAGTTTCCCGAGTAGGAGGAGCCCGTGACTGTGTTGTTGCGGTTGTCCCAGGTGGCACCTGGATCAGTATTAATCAGGTCCTCCCATGCTGCTTGAATGGGTCCCGTGCGCCCCCCGTTGCCCGCCCGGTACTCGGTCTGCAGCTCTGCTGGTGCACAGCTGTTGCCTCGAATGCGAGCGGCCAGCGAATCCGAGTTGGTAATGGTCTCATCGTTACCCCAGGCGTAATACATGGAGGAGACCACATTATCCCTGGGTCCGAGGGTCATCAGGATCATCTGCCGGCCGTAATCCTTCACCTTAACTTGGTCACCCGTGCCAGTGGAATTGCGGAAGGCGCTGCCATAGCCGGTTGAGGCAGAGTCATACGTATCCGCGCCCGTGGTAAACTTCCAGGGCTCAGTTTCGCCGTCGTCCCAATAACCGTTGTTGTTGGCGTCCACGAAATCGAACAGGTGGTTGCCGTTGAGATCCTCGGATTCGACTGGCGGCTTTCCCTTCTTCGGCGACTGAAGATTAGGGGCATTGTTCCAGATGTCGGGAATGGCCACCGGCTTAACACAGGTAGACACGCCGGTCTCCTCGACATGCGCGGCGGCGAGTGCGGTCACCGCCATGGTACTGGTGCCAAAAAGGTTCGCAAACCAGAGGGGGATGCCGTGTCCTACGTACGTCGTGGTCACCTTCTGCGCGCCAACATCCACGTCGACTATCAGGTTACCGGTCGGAGGAGCATTTGTGTCGACCGTCACCCTGTGAACGGTGTGCTTCGCAGCGTATTCCTTGGCTCGATATCGGGCCGCCGAGTCGAAGTTGGCCGCCGGGTCTGAATTGATAAATGCGCTGGCCCCTGCCAGTGCCGCGGCATCCATTGCCCGCTGCCCTTCTGCCTTGGCCGACTTGATCATCCCATAGTCAATCGCCAGAGCACTCATCCCGAGCGCCAGGAACAGCATGAGCGCCATCAGGACCAGGGTGACTCCGCGCTCTTCCCTCAGCGCAGACTTGCGCGAACTCATATGACGACCTCCTCTAATGCTCCTGATAACTTCTCCACGCGGTGTCCGATGGACCCTTCATCTTCATCTGGCCAGTCCACTTCCAGTTGGCCGGCTCGCCGGTCGGCAGCAAGGCCGGCGTATCGCTCGGGAGCACCAGCCTGGGCGAGACCAGCACCAGGAGCTCGGTGCGCCGCTGCCGGGCGTCCTTGCTCCGAAAGAATTGCCCCAGAATGGGGATATCGCCCAGGATAGGAACCTTGGTTGCGTTGTCGGTCATCGTATTGTCCACCAGCCCGGCGATGGCCAGGTACTGCCCGTTCTTCATCTCAATCTCGGTCTCGGCCCGCCGGGTGAGCAGGCTGGGGATGGTGAACCCACCGAAGATGAGCGGGTTGGAGAAATCGAGCGAAGAGACCTCCGGCATGACCTTCAGCCTGATGCTTCCGCTTCGGGTGATCGTGGGGGTGAACCGCAGCCGGATGCCGAACTCCTTGAACACGATGGAGACCGCGCCGTTGCTCCCGCCACCCTGGACCGCCGGGTAGGGGAACTCGCCTCCGGCCAGAAAAGTGGCCTCCCGGCCTGGAAGTGCGATGAGGTTGGGCTCGGCCAGGCTCTTCAGCAGCCCCTTGGAGGTGAGGGCCTGGATGAGCAGCTCGATGCTGGCATTGGCGTTGAACAGGCCGAGGTCCACTATCCCGTCGGCAAACGAGCCAGACTTGGGATCGGAGTTGGAAGAGCCCCTCCAATCGCCCTGATCGTTCAGGTGCTGAGGATTGAGGGTGGCCAGCTGGGAGCGGAACTGCTTGATGGCGCTCTTGTTCACCTCGGCGAACCGGACGTTGAGCAGCACCTGAACCGCCTCGGGGGTGGTCAGGTTGTCCACGATGGTGGCCCCAGACCCCTTGGCAATCTCCACGGCGCGATTGGCCACACTGGCATCCCGCACGGTTCCGGAAAGCGTCACCACGTTGCCGCTGGCGATGACATCGATCTTCTCTCCGGCCAGCACCGAGCTGAGGTAACGCTGGAGCCCAGGCGCGTCCGCGGTTACCTCGACCGAGTACAGTTTGATCGCGCCGGTATTGTCCCACAGGAAAAGGCTGGTGGTACCGAGCGTCTTCCCGTTGATCAGGATCTCGGTAGGCGAGACCACCACAGCCTCCGCGACGGCCGGGTCGCCGATGGAAAAGCGCTGGATCGCGGTCGTGTTGACCAGGAGGGCGGATGCGCCCTTCGAGACCGAGACCACCTGCTCCGGCGAGCGAACCACTCGCTGGGCCTCCGCGGGCCGAGCGCCGCCTGCCAGAGCGGAGAGGACGAGAGTAGAGGCGAAGCACCACCGCCAGGCATACGAGTCCGCAATGATCCAACGGTGGCGGAAGAGGCGCACGAGTATTCCACTGGTAAGGGTCAGGGTTTCTGGAACGTCGTCAGGGTCCGTTCACCGCCCCGGTATCCCTCCACCACGGTGGGGTTGGTTCGGGGCGGGGGAGCGGCAGAGCGATTTCGCTGGGGTCGGTTTGGAGTAGACGATGCCGTACTGGGGGAAAGCTTATCGGCCCGAGCCCCGCTGGTTGCAACAGTCAGGGTGTCGAGCGTGTTGCGAAGGGCGAGCTGAAGCCGCCCCTCCTTGGCCGCCAGAGCGAGCAGCTCGGCATCATCCGGCGTGACCAGCAGCGTGATGACGGTGACAGTCTGCGGCTTTCCTTCCTTGTCCCGGGTCACCGATTGTCCCGCCGCCAGGGTCTGCACGTTCTGAAGCAGTGTCTTGGTGATGGCCTGGGGTCGCGTCGGTCCCTTGTCGAGGGTCAGCATGACGTCCACCCGGGTGCCGGGAATCACGAAGCCGGCCACCCCGATCACCTCATCCACCCGGACACTGACCGCTCGCATCCCATCCCGAATGATGATCGAAAGACCCCCGCCGGCGTCCTTGGTGGAGACCTTAGCCTCCAGCAGAGGCTCGTTCTCGGCGACCGGAGTAATGACTCCCCGACCGACGGCGTCCTTGACCGACCTGATGTACCCGCTGGGAACCGCATCGCCGGGCCAGCTGACCACTTTCAGGTCGCGCTCGGTAAGAAGTGCTCCGACGGGCAGACTGCGGGCCGAAAGGACGATACTCGCCTTCCGTGGCTCGGATGCCATGAGCGGAGTGGTCCGCTCTCGGAGATATCGCAGCGCTAGGAGTGCCGCGACGACACCCGACGTCAAAGCCAGGAGCAGCATGAACCAGGGCCGCGATTTTCTCATAACGCTCGCTCACTCGTCTCGAATGTGGCCCTGACCCAGGAAACAGGATGAGCAGGGACCGCTAAATTTCCGTGAAAAAGACTGGGCTACTCGTTTCTCATGGTTGCGTCTGTCGAAATCGTCACCACAGAAGGCGCACCGGCCCAACTGAGAAGCGCGCCGATCAGTCCCATTTGAAATTGGGTGGCGACCGTAACCGTCATGGCTTGGCCAGACTGCCGCCATTCAGCACCCGGCTCGATCGTGATGGTTGCTGTCTCGATGGAGCCGAGGGCCAAGCGCTCCATGATCTTCGTCTTCACAGCGTTGGAATCGACGGTCTGATCCTTGACCACTGTGTATCGGGCGCCCTCCCGAGCGGCATCGGTCACGACCTGCTTGATGTTCCAGGCCCGACCCATTTCGATGATGCCAGCCATAAAGAGGAGCACCAGCGGCAAGACCAACGCGAACTCCGCGAGCGCCTGCCCTCGGCGGTCGCGGGTGGCACGAGCAACCAGATTGGCCATCATAGTCGGACTCCCTCTCCAAACCAGCAGAACAACGTCCCCACAGCTATCGGTACCCCGTACGGAATCGTGAGAGCTCCGGGCGAATCGAGCGTCCGGAGCTCACCCGTCCGGCCCAGGGTTCGCCACGATTTCACCAGGTCTACCGTGTTAAAGATCAGCAAGGGTAGCAGACCCCTGCGTACCATACTGACCAACGCAAAGGCCCCGCCAAGCACCGCCATCAGGGCCAGCGCGCTGATGGCCCTGGGGAAGCCGAAAAAGGCGCCCACGGCGGCCAGCAGCTTCACGTCTCCCCCGCCGATCGCCCGGAGCGCATAGAGTGCCAGGGAAACCGCCAGCGCGAGACCAAGTCCTTCCAAGCCCAGGGCCAGGGAGCTGAAACCCACCAGGGCTCGCAGCAGCAACGCAACTGCAAGCCCTGAGACGGTTAGCCAATTCGGGATGCGATGGGTGGTGAAATCCCACCACGCCGCGGTGCAGACGAGTGCCGCGATCGTGACATCCGCCACGGTCTGGATCATCCAAATACCCTGACCTGAAACCGTTGGTGTCTGGAGAACCCGCACCGGCCCATCACAAGCCCACAAATTCAACAACCCTGGAACCGCTGCGGAACTACATGTCCGCGGTGGTCAGCTCGTTGTTGGCCTTGCCGAACAGGTTCTTGATG
>JAXDMF010000107.1:0-4929 GCA_034666205.1 Gemmatimonadales bacterium | reverse complement strand
CGGTTGCCCCTGAAGCCGGTCATCCCCGGAGTAATCCACCCCCAGCGTGTAGTTGAACCGGAGCCATGCCAGAGGCACGTACTCCAGGCTCACGTTGCCGAACACCCGATCGGCGATGGCAGTGCTGACGGGCACATTCGCGGTGAAGAACGGGTTGTCGTACCCGCGACTCGTGCCAAAGGACGAGGCCGAGGGATTGGGGAAGCGGTAGGAGCGGTGCATTCCCGTCGTCGGGTCCAGGTAGACCCGGTTATCGAATTCGGGCGGGCTACGCCATGCCCCCAACAGCACGCCGCTGAAGTTGCTCCCCTTCTGGATGAACCGGCCGTCGGTGTTGGAGTAGGCGACATTGCCACCGATGGTGAAGTTGTCCCTTACTCGGTGGGAGCCTTTGAGGCGGAACGAGTAGCGCTTGTAGGAATTCTCCGGTCCCACGAAGGTCCCGTTCTGATTGGTGTACGACCCCGACAGGTAGAACAACGTGCGGTCGTTGCCCCCCGAGATGGTCAGGTTGTTGTCCGTCATGACGCCGGTACGAAACATCTCGCCGGTGTGATCGAAGGTCGGAGTGCCGGGGGCGAGCGCCGGTCCCCAGCTGTCTCCTGACCCCTCACAATCGATCACGCCTCCAGGCACACACGGGTCGGCAGTCGGAACCCCCAGGGCGTCCGCATCACCGTGTCCGAAGGTGTTCTGGAGTGCTGGAAACCGATGTACGTCGTTCAGCGAGAGCGACGAACTGAGCGAATAGGACGTGGCACCGGGGTGGCCGCGCTTCGTCGTGATGAGGATGACGCCCTGGCCCGCCCGAGCACCATAAATCGAGCCGGCGGCTGCGCCCTTCAGGATCTCGACCGACTCGATGTCGGCGGGATTGAGGTCTGAAGCCCGATTGGGCGAGGAGGTGCCCTGCTGGCCACCGAACCCGGTCCCGTCGAACGTCGTGGTGGTCACGGTGGAGTTGTCGATCGGCAACCCGTCGACCACGAATAGGGGCTCCCCGGTGCTCCCCAACGTATTCGCGCCACGTATGCGAATCGAGGACGACGCACCGGGGTCCCCTGACGTGGAGGTCACCTCGACGTTAGGTGCCTTCGCCGAAAGGGCGGTGACGATATTGTTCTCGTTGCTCCGGGTGATGAGCGACGAGTCTACGTTGTTCCGCACGCTCCCGAGTTTCTCCACCTCCGAGACGGTCCCCGAACCGGTGACCACGAGCTCACCGAGCTGGAGTGGGTTAGCGGCGAGACCGAAATCCTGGGTGTTGGGCCCCTCGGTGAGAGCGACCTGCACCGTCTGGGGCTTGAAGCCGATGGCCCGCGCCGTGACCGTCACCGTCTGACCCTCGGCTTGACCGCTCGGCAGCAGGAGTCCGTAGCTTCCATTCGGCCTTGAGGTGGTACCAAGTCCGAGTGCGGGGATGGCCACGGTTGCGCCACCCACCGGCGTACCGTCATCGCGGTTGACGTGACCGGTCAGAGTGGTCGGCTGTTGTGCGGCACCTGAGCCGGCGAGACTCAGGAGCGCTGCGACTGTGATGAGCACCTGACGAGAGTTGAGCACGAGGCGTCCTCCATACCGGCGGGGAGCGTGCCAGGTCCTGCTAGCGGGCAGTTGTACGAGAAGCCGGATGTGTCACAGATGCGGGACGCCCGAACGGTCTGGGCGCTCTGGCAGGAGATTCTACGGTCCGTATCAAGGGGCGTCAATAGACCCAGCTACCGTGCTCCGGTCCCGATCGTATCTTGAACGCGTATGCTCGTCGTTCGCATCGCACTCGCCTGTTCTGTAGGGCTGGCCCTGACTCCCGGCTGTGGCTTGCTGTCCTCGCGGCATCCGACCTCCTCCGATTCGGCAGCACCGACCAAGGTCCTGGTGGAGGTCGAGAGCCATAACTGGAGCGACATCACCGTCTATCTGCTCGCTGGAGGATTACCTCAGCGCCTGGGGATGGTGTCGGCCCTGAGCAGTGCGACCTTTGACTTTCCGTCCCACGCGCTGAACTCGAGCGCCGGCGTGCGACTGCGGGCTCTTCCCGTGGCGGGGAAGCCGTTCACCACTGAGACTATTTTGGTGTATCCTGGGCAGGTGATCAGCTGGACCCTGGAGAACCATCTCGATGCCTCGAGTTTCTCCGTGTACTGACCTGCCGCATATCCTTTTTTCCTATTGACACCCTCCCGGTTTGGCCGCACGTTTGCGCAGGCCGTCGGCCGTGACCGGTTTCCATCCTCCAGTCGATCTGCATCTCGCCACGCCTTCTCGTGGCTTTCACATGACTGTTGCTCGGGCCGAAGGTCAACCCTAAGGGGGTCCTATGAGGCGAGCTGTTGTCCGGATGATCGTGGGCCTGGTGCTGACTCTACCCGCTCCACTCGTGGCACAGGGCGGGGCCATCCGTGGCACTGTGGCCGACAGCAGCGGCACACCACTTCCCAACGCATCGATCACCGTGGAGGGTACCAACCTCCGTACTACGAGCGGCAGTCAGGGGGATTACGAGCTCCGGGGTGTGCCGGCCGGTCGGCAGACGGTGCGGGCCCGCCTCATCGGCTACCAGGCCGCGAGCGCGCCGGTGACGGTGGTGGCGGGAGACGCAGCGCGCCAGGACTTCAGACTCGGCCGGAGCGCCGTGCAGCTGGCGCCGATCGACGTCGTGATCGGGTCCCGTGCGCGGCACACTGCTTCCGAGGAGCTGGCGGTTCCGGTTGACGTATTCCCTGCCCAAATACTGCAACAGCAGGGAACGATGGAGACCAGTCAGATCCTCCAGGCGGTGGCTCCATCGATCAACTTTCCCCGGCAGAGCGTCACCGATGCGGGAGACATCGTCCGCCCGTTCACCCTCCGGGGACTCAGTCCGGATCACACGCTGGTGCTGGTCAACGGTTGGCGGCGGCACCAGACCGCGCTGGTCAACAACTTCACCTACGGCATGGGCGCGGGCTCGAGCGGCGTCGACCTGAACGCCTTGCCCGTGAGTGCGGTGGACCGGATCGAGGTGCTGCGGGACGGCGCTTCGGCCCAGTACGGATCCGACGCCATCGCGGGCGTGGTCAACCTGGTGATCAAGGAGGGGGAGTTCACCCCATTTCTCAGTGGCGATGTGGGCCGTTACGTCGCTGACAATTACCCCGATGACGGGACCAACATCGATGCGAACGGAGGCTGGGGGATCAAGCTGGGCCGGGGCTCACTCGGGCTCTTCGGCGAATTTCGCGACCGGCAGCCTACCAATCGGGCCTGGGCCGATCCGTTCGAAGTGGCCGGCACCGGAGTGCCCGACTCGATCAACAGCATCGGCCAGGTCGTAGAGAAGCGCAATCCGGTCCCCCAACCAAACCATCACTGGGGCGACGGGCTGGAGAAGGATGTGCTGAGCTTCGCCAATTTCCGCCTGCCGCTGAACGATGCCGGCACGGCGGAGATCTACAGCTTCGGAGGGTTCAGCCACCGAGACGGGAGCGGCAACGGCTATCGGCGGTACTTCGACAGTGCCCGCAACTGGCCCGAGATCTACCCGCTGGGCTTCCTGCCCACGATCGACGGTAAAGCCACCGACTACTCCGCTGCGGGTGGAGTCCGCGGCGTGGTGAGCGGCTGGAGTTACGATCTGGGTGGGGAGTTCGGTCACAACCACTTCGACTACGGCATCACCAACTCGAACAACGCTTCCCTAGGGCCCTGCCTCGACCCCGCCAATCCGTGTGCCCCTGGACCGGACGGTGTCCTGGGCACGGCGGACGATCCCGGAATTCCGAACCAGACGTCGTTCTTTGCGGGTCGGGTCCTTCGGGAAGAGCTGGTGACTGGGGTGAACGTGGCGAAGCCGGTGGAGCTCGGTCTTCCCGCGGCGGTCAACCTGGCCTTCGGCGCCACGTTCCGCCGCGAGCGCTACGTGATCCGGGAAGGGGAGCTCGCGTCGTATATCAACGGGTTCCACCTGGCGCAGGACAGTTCGGGTCTTGCGCCGGCAGGATCGTCGGTGTTCCCCGGCTTCACCCCGAGCGATGCCACCGATCGGCACCGGACCAACTTCGGTTTCTATGCCGACGCGGAGACCAATCTGACCCCGCAGGTCCTCGCCAATGTCGCAGGGCGGTTCGAGAGATACAGCGACTTCGGCTCGCGCGTGACCGGGAAGGCCGCGGTCCGTTTCCAGCCATCAAAGCGCCTGACCCTGCGCGGCGCGGTCAGCAGTGGCTTCCGCGCGCCGGGGTTGAGCCAGGTTGGATTCAGCAAGGTGGTCACTAACGTCATCGCGGGCCAATTTATCGATCTCGGCATCTTCCCCGTGGACCACCCGGCATCGCTTGCGCTCGGGGCGAAGCCGCTTCGGGACGAAACCGCGATCAACTTCAGCGGCGGCATGGCGGTGAGCCCGACCCAGAATCTCACCATCACGGCCGACTACTTTCACATCAAGATCAACCACCGCATTCTGCTGGGCGCGACCTTTGACGATGCCGCCACACTGGCCATCCTGAGCGCTGCCGGGTTCGGCAACATCCAAGGGGTCCAATACTTCACCAATGGGCTGGACACCAAGACCCAGGGCGTGGACCTCACGGCCAACCTGCGGGTGCCGTCGAGTGCGGGCAGCACCCTCGACTTGAACGCCTCGGTGAACTACACCAAGAACAAGATCGTCCGGGTCGATCCGCTCCCGCAGGTCCTGATAGACGCCGGCTCTACCGAGCCGGGCCTGCTGGATTCGGTCACCGCTATCGGGATCCAAGATGAGCGTCCCGATTGGCGCGGAACCCTTCAGGCCAACTACACCGTGGGCCGGTTCACCGCCCTGGGACGATACTCCTACTACGGCGGCTTCTCATCGGCTCAGCCCGGGTTCTGTGACCTGTGCCGCGAGAACTATGGCGGGAAGAGCCTGTTCGACGCCGAAGTCGGCTTTGCCTTCAATTTCGTGAA
>JAXDMF010000106.1:0-3139 GCA_034666205.1 Gemmatimonadales bacterium | reverse complement strand
GTAGCGCGGCTCGCTCTCCCACACCATGCGGAGCAGCCGGGGCAGGTGTCGCAGGGCCTGGAGGCGCTGGCGCCAGGTGACATCGGGATCCGCGAGAGGCCGGCCACGACCGTTACCGCGAATCACCGGGTGTTGGAGCGGAAGGGACATCTTATAAAGGTAAGCGGGCGGTACGGTCGCTACGCTCGCTCGCAATGACTCATCCCTCGGCTTCCCGCTTACCGCTTACCGGTCGGAGCGCCAGATTTCAGACCGTGAACCCAGCCGACCTCCAGGACCGCCTCCAGCAAGCCCTCGGTACCGCCTACGTGATCGAGCGCGAGCTCGGCGGCGGCGGGATGAGCCGCGTCTTCGTAGCCGAGGAAGTCGCGCTGGGACGGAAGGTGGTGGTGAAGGTGCTCCGCCCCGAGCTGGCGGAAGCGCTCTCCGCCGAACGGTTCAAGCGCGAGGTCCGCCTGGCGGCCCGGCTCCAGCACCCCCACATCGTGCCGCTGCTCGCTGCCGGCGAGATCGACGGCGACATGCTGTTCTACACCATGCCGTTCGTCGAGGGCGAGAGTCTCCGCCACCGGCTCGAGCGTGAGGCGGGACTGCCGGTGGGCGAGACGGTGCGGATCCTCTGCGATGTGGCCAGCGCCCTTGCCTACGCCCACCGTACCGGCATCGTGCACCGGGACGTGAAGCCGGAGAACATCCTGCTGTCCGATGGGGGCGCCGTCGTCGCCGATTTCGGCATCGCCAAGGCGATCAGCGCATCACGCGATGCCGGCGGCGAGGGCGACGTGCGCCGCTCCTCGACGCTGACGACAGCGGGCACCTCGCTGGGCACCCCGGCGTACATGTCGCCGGAACAGGCGGTGGGCGGCGCGATCGACCATCGGGCCGATCTCTATGCCCTCGGCATCGTCGGCTATGAGATGCTGGCCGGCCAGCCACCCTTCGACGGGAGAAACGCGCAGCAGCTCATGGGGGCACACGCAACCCAGGCACCGGAGCCGATCGCGAGGCGCCGGGCCAGCGTGCCGCCCGCGCTGGGCGCGCTCATCATGCAGCTCCTGGAGAAAAACCCGGCTGACCGGCCCCAGTCGGCCGATGAGGTGCGGCGAGCGCTGGATGCACTCCCGCCGGCCGGCGGCGAAAGGACGACACCCAACGAAGCGCCCGCTGCGGCAAGGACGGTAGCGACTCCGACGGCCCCAGCACGATCGCAGCGTATTCCCCGGTGGGCTCTCCTGGCGCTGGTGGCGCTCGCTGGCCTCGCCGCCGGTGTGCTGCTCGCCCGCTCTCGCAGGATCGAACCACCCCGCCGGCCCGTGGTCGCGGAGCTGGCGGCGCCGGCCGGCCAGGAACTCCGCCCCGAAGCAGGGCTGGCGCTCTCGACCGATGGCTCCAGGCTCGCATTCGTGGCCGAAGACAAGAGCGGGACGACGGCGATATGGGTGCGAACCTTGGACAGCGTCGCGGCCACCCGCGTCGAAGGCACCGAGGGCGGCTCCGGTCCCTTCTGGTCGCCCGACGGCGCTGCGTTCGGCTACTTCGCCGGCGGGCAGCTCCGGGTGGCAGATCTTGAGAGCAGGACCCGTCGAACGCTGTGCACTGCGCCCCGGCCGGGAGGCGGCACTTGGACCCCGCGTGGCGTGATCGTCTACTCGCCCGACTTCCTCGGCGTGCCGCTCTTCCAGGTCCCAGCCTCCGGCGGACACTGTGCGCAACTCACCCGCTTTCGACCAGGAGAGTCGGTCCATCGTCGCCCGTCCGCCCTGCCCGATGGCCGCCACATTCTGTTCAACAATGGCCGCACCGGCGCCAGCCAAATTGTCGCCGCCGATCTCGCCACTGGCCGGTTGACGGATATTCGAGGCGGTGCCGGGGATGCCCAGTTCGCGGCTCCCGACTGGGTCTTCTTCCGGGAGGGAACGACCGGCCGGCTGTACGTGCAGCAGATCGATTTGAAGTCGCTCACCCTTCGGGGTGAGCCGCGAGTCGTGCTGGATCGGGTCGTGGGCGTTCGTACCCTGCCCAGTTACGCCGCGAGCCCCAATGCCCTGGTCGCGCTTCAGATGAGCCCCGAAGAGCAGTCGCTCGTCTGGGTGAACCGTCGCGGGGTGATGGTAGACTCGGTTCGCGCACCCCCGGGTCCCGGGCCATACCTTGGTGCCAAAAGCGCGGCGCTGGCTCACAACGGCCGGCAGATCGCGTTCGCTGCCGGAGGACCGCTGTGGCTTTACGATCGGGACCGAGCAGTGGCCAGCCGGGCGCACACCGGGACGGTTTCCGGCCAGGGAATCCTCGAGCCGGCCTGGGATCCGGGCGACTCACTCATCGCGTATCGAACTCTCTTCAGCGGCGTGCTGATGCTTCGCCTGCATCACGTCGCTACCGACACATCGGACTCGCTGTTCGCGTCGGGCATGCGAAACTTTCGGACCCCGGACTGGTCGCCCGATGGGCGGCAGATCGCATTTCAGCTCTCTGCGGGCGACAGCGTGCCGAACGACGAGATCTGGATCTATTCACTGGACCGGCGCACGGCAGCTCGCGCCTGGGAGGCGCACGGAAACCTGTCCTCCCCTCGCTGGTCTCCGGACGGGCACCTGCTGGCCTACGTCTCCGACGAGAACGGCGCACCGGAGGTGTACCTCCGGCCCATCGCCAGCTCCAGTGCGGCCGTGCGGATCTCGACGGCGGGTGGTGAGTTTCCGTTCTGGCGACGTGATGGGCGCGAGCTCTACTACCGGGCGCCCGATGGCGGCATCATGGCGGTGGGCGTCACGCTCGGTCCCAAGCCGGCTCTGTCGTCGCCGACCGAGGTGCTGGCGAACCCGCCGTTCAGCCGCACGGTGCGCTGGTTCGAGGTCACGCCCGACGGCGAGCGCTTCGTCGGGTTCGGCCGCGAGGATCCGCTCCTGTTCACGCTGGTCACGAACTGGCCTGCGAGGGTAAGGCGGTAAGGCGGTAGGAGCCATTGGGCTTCGGCCCCCTCGCTGCGCTCAGGGTGACAACTCTACCGCCGTACCGCCGTACCGCCGTACCGCCTATTTTTCGCGATGCCCTCCCCCACCAAGACCGCCCTCGTCACCGGAGCAACCCAGGGAATTGGCCGGGCCACCGCCTTTGCCTTCGGGCGGGCCGGCTATCG
>JAXDMF010000105.1:0-6334 GCA_034666205.1 Gemmatimonadales bacterium | reverse complement strand
GCGCATCCCGTCGGTGGAACGGGTTCGTTTCACCAGCTCCGGCACCGAAGCCTCGATGAACGCGATTCGAGCAGCCCGGACATTCACCGGGCGAGCCCGCATCGCAACGATTGAAGGCGGGTATCATGGCCTGTCGGCCGACGCAACCGCCGGCGTGGTTACGCTCCCGTTCAATGAGATCGACGCCGCGGCGGGCATCCTTGAAGCGGAAGGGGAGCACCTGGCGGCGGTTGTCGTGGAGCCGGTGCTCGGCTCCGCGGGGATGATTCCGGCCGAACGGGACTATCTCGAGATGCTGCGGGAGACAACCCGCCGTCTCGGCATTATCCTCATCTTCGACGAAGTGGTGAGCTTCCGAGTTGCCCTGGGCGGCGGGCAGGAGTACTTCGGCGTCTCCCCAGACCTCACCTGCCTTGGCAAGCTGATCGGTGGAGGGTTCCCGTTGGGCGCCTTCGGCGGTAGCGCCGACATCATGGCCCTGTTCGATCCGACCCATGGCCTACCCACAATTCCTCATCCCGGCAGCCACAACGCCAATCCGATCGGCATGGTAGCGGGCGCCGTCACGCTCGAGCTGCTCACGCGCCAGGCGATCGATCTGCTGAATACGAGGGGTGCGGCGATCAGGCAGGGTCTGGGGGCGGCTTTTGCCGACGCCGGGATCGCCGCTCAGATCACCGGCCTCGGGTCGCTGTTTGCTATTCACCTCACTGGCCGGCCGGTCAGGAGCTATCGGGACACGCAGGGCTCGGACACCGACCTGCGCCACCAGATTTTTCTCGGTCTATTCAATGAAGGAGTACAAATCGATCCCCGAGGCGTCGGCAACGTCTCCACCGCCATTGGGGAGGATGAGGTTGGGCGGTTAGGCGCGGCGGTGCGATCGGTGCTCGGCCGCTTAATCTGACTACGGGGGCGCGTCGCCCTCACGATCCACCCGGTTCATGAGGTCGGCCACGTCTTCGGGCGTGAGTCCAACCTCTTGCAGCATCTGCTCCGTGCTTGGCCGGCTGAAGTCTTCCCGTCTCGCCTCGAACAGCAGCTCGTGGGCTTGAGGACCATCGAGCGCCTGCTGCTGTCGAAGCACCCACCCACTCTCATCCACAAACAACCGGATAGCGTGATCGAGAGACTCGAATGCGTTCTCACTCCAGCTGCGGTCCCGTGGGTGCCACCACCGGGTGAGGAGGGTGGCGCCTGGTGGCGTCTTGTCTTCCGGCTGGGGCGAGCGGGTCATCACCACCACCCAGTGAACCCGTCCCGGGCGCTCGGAGAACAGAGGGTCAGCGGCAGTCTGGAGCGCTGTTGCCGGCTCCGGTTCCGCACTCACCGGGAATTCCTTGTCAGATGGCATGTACCCTCAGCCTGGCTATGACCGGCGCTACCTACTCATCCAGGATAGTCGCGAGCCGTGAGTCCCGACCGGAGCGGTCGGCAAAGACTTTCACGGCAGCAAGCAGCGGCACTGCCACGAACGCCCCTGCTACTCCCCAGAGAAACCATCCAACCAGGACACCCAGGAGAACAACTAACGGGTTGACCCGTAATCCACTGCCGTAGGCGAAGGGGCTCACGGCATTGTTCTGAATCGTTGATATGGTGATGTAAGCAATCGGCGCCAGGAGGACGTGGCCGAGGCTATCGAAGGTGGCGAACCCGGTGATGGTCAGCGCCACGACCATGAACAGGGCTCCGATGTAGGGCAGAAACTCGAACACGAATGTCAGCAGACCCCACAAGGCTGGGTTCGGCATCCCGATCAGCAGCATCACCAGGGCAACTATCAGTGCCTGGCCGGCGTTTATGATCGCGGTCACCACGAGGTATCGCCTCATCACTGCCTCGGCGGCGTCCACCGCATCCTCTGCTGTGCCGGTGACCGGCTTGGGCATGATCGCGGCGAGCTTTCGGGCGAAGAGATCACCGGTGGCCAGGAGCAGAAAGACAATCACGACGGTCTGCAGCAGAGTCCCGAGGATGCCGGTCGTGGTAGCGAATACTCGGCCGACGAACGGGGGTATGGCCGGACTCGAGGGGGGAGCGGCCTGTGCCTGCCTGGATTTTTCCTCTCCTCCCGCGACCTCTTTCTGGACTTGTTCGACTGCCTGAGAGACCTGCTTGATGGGCCGTCGAAGCCTTTCCAGCTTCCCCCGCGCGGCCGCGAGTGTCGCGGGAGCTTCGCTGACCCAGGCCTTGACCGGCCGGAAGAGCAGGAACACGGAGGTGCCGAACACTCCCAGGCAGATCAACACCACGAGCGTGGCAGTAGCCGGGACCGGGATCTGGAAGCGCGAGAGCACCCGCACTACCGGACGGAACAGCGCCGCGAACAGAAGGCCGAGCGCGATCGGGATGAAGATTTCCTGCGCGAAGTCCAACGCGATACCGGTGGCAACCGTCGCCACGATCAGCAAGCTGGTCGAGCGTCTCCCCGCGAGGGCCGCCTGGTTCCGCGCCTCGGGGGAGCTCACCGTGGAGCCCTTGGCATCCTCATGAGCGCGTCCCGTCCCCGATGGCGTTAGTTACCGTCGTCTCGAAGAATGGCGTACACAACCACGTCCTCGTGGATCCCCCACTTCCGCACCCGCTGGCGCAGCAACCCCTCCCGCTGCATTCCAATGTGCTGGAGGACCTTCCCGGCCGCCGGATTGCGCAGCATGTGGTGGGCGCAGATGCGATTCAGGCCGAGGGTGTCGAACCCGAAACGGATGACGGCCGCCGCGGCTTCACGCGCATAGCCGTGGCCCCACCACTCCTTCCCGATCCAGAAACCGAGCTCCGCCTGAAGGTGCTCTGCATCGATGTCGCGCAGCCCGGCACTGCCGATGAGGCGCGAGCCCGCCGATAGACGGATGGCGAAGTTCTCGGCTCGGCCACGCGCCGACTCCTTGCGCTGATTTCCGATCCAGGCCAAGGCGTGATCCATCTCGTAGGGATGCGGAATAGCCAGGGTGGTATCGGCGATCTCGCGTTCGCCGGCAAGGCGCTGCAGCTCGGCTGCATCGCCCGGCTCGAAGGCGCCGAGTACCAGACGAGCCGTGCGCAGGGTGGGGGTGGCGCTCACGACGGCCACTATGAGGGCCGGGTTCGTGCGAACTCGATGCTTTGGCCCAGCTCCACTACCGATTCCCGCAAGCCCGGGAGGTCCGACAGACGGCCAGTCACGGCGCCGCTACGGAGGTCTGCCACCAACCCGCGGCACAGCTCAGTGGCCCGCCGGATCCGGAACCTCTCCTGGAGGGTCTTGTCCTCCTCGTCCGCCCGGCTCAACAAATCCCAGAGCCTTTGCCGCATGTCATCCAGAGCGTTTTTGAATTCCTCGAACCCCTCAGCCGGAGGCCGGCCGAGCGCCAAACGCACCTCGATGCCACGGAGCGTCGAGTTGAGGTTGGCGACCTGCTGCGCAAAGCTCGGCTCCGCCATCGAACCTCCGGTCAGTCCAGGCTCAGGATTTACGGCTGGCGACGTCCGCCAGATAGGTGCGAATCCTCTGCGCGTTTGCTCCGACATCGCTCGTGCCGACGCGAGAGACGGAGCGCACGTCGATCCGGCTCCCCGGCCCTTCGGGCCGGACCCGGACAACCACATCGTCCTTGAAGCCGAACCAGGACGTCGTCGCGGTCGCTTCGATCCGGCCGGTCGTGGAGTCCGACGCAACCAGCTCCCAGCCCATGCCGCGGGCCGAGGCGAGGGCCCGGCTGTAGGCAGCGCCGGCCGGGACGCCCAGCAGCAGCGGCTTGATGTCGGGATATGAGCGCCGCTGTGCCTCGGCGACCTCGGCCCCGCCGTATGTGGCGGGGTTGGGAGCCCCGGCCCGAAGCGGCAGGACGGCGACGAACTTGGGTGGTCGGTCGAGGTCGGTGCTGATGTCGTGGATCGGTGGCACCCGGCGGGCCTGCTGCATCCAGCGCCAGGGAACGAACGCTGCACCCAGCCCGAGAAGAAGACCCAGGACCAGGGGGACGACGCCGCCGGATCCTGGACGGACAATGAGCAAGAGCACGGCAACCACCACTGCGGCCAATCCACCGTACGCGCCCCAGCGGAGCGCGCTGAAGCCGGTGCGAAAGTCCCAGAGCCCGAAGCGGGTGCCCGGGCCCGCCGCCAGCACCAATACTGCCGCGACCAGTCCCAGCAGAGCCGGGACCCAGCGGAGCCGCATGGATCTACCCTCCGGTTGGCCTCCCGGCCCCGGCCTACTCTCGATAGGCGTCGACCGACGCGTTCAGATCCCGGCGCAATTCGGTCTCCCCGCTCACGATCGACCTCCAGGAGATGTCCTGCCCTTTCCGGGCGCCCTTGGGGGTGACTTTCACACCCTCCGGTGAGATGGCGACCGTGTACAGCTTGCCGTCGAGCTCCAGCTCGCGCTTGATCGTCTTGTCGAGTTTCGTGGCCATGCCGTTCCTCAGGTTTGGATGAGGCGCTGCCAGCGCGCAATTCCCTGCATCGAGCCTCGCCAAGTATACGCAGCCGGGGGCGCCGCCGTCGAGTTGCGCCCCCGGGGGAGGTCCCTAGCTTTAAAGGGTACCCCTAGGACAATGGCATGAAGAACCCGCGCGAGGCCCGTCTTAAACCGGAGTTCGCCCACCTGTATCCTGGGCTTAAGCCGAGGACCTGGTACAATGCTGCCTGGCTGTCGGCCCGGCAGTTTGCCCGGGTCCCCTGTGACGGCCGTGCCACGTCGATTGCCAAGATGCTCAACGACAGTCATTTCGAGTTCCGGGGCGGCCGCCCCCGCCGCGATCGCGCTTCCGAACGGAGTCGCTGAACGCTCCCGGCTAATAGCTAATAGCTCCCCAGCTCCTAGCTCCCAGCTGCCTCACACCTCCCGCTCCAGATCTGCATTGCCGTCAATGAATTTTAGGTTGAAGCGAAAGCTGTCGATCTGCCAGCGTCCGTCCATTCGGAGCAGGTGAAAGTCGTAGCTGCCGACGAACACTCGGGTGTTCCGGCCCGAGCGGGTCGAGCGATAATGGGACGCGATGCCATAGCAGAAGGCCGTGGCCTGGTCGCCCCGGACGTCTACCCGGTGGTTCCCCGCCTGATGATGCACTGCCTCGATCGGCCGCAATCCCTCTTCCCATCCGGCGGCGATCTGGTCCGGGGTGACCCGGCTCGGCGCACCGCCGGCGAGGGAAGTCATATCAAAGAGAACCGCCTCGGCAAAACAGCGGCGCACCGCCGGCCAATCACCTTTGTCGGTGGCGATGAACAGTTGGTTGATGAGGTCGATGATGCGGTCCTTTTCCAGCAGGAGGAGCAGCGGGTCGCTCATGCAGGCTCTCGTCAGGAACAAAGATTTGGGCGCAAGGACCGGGAGGCGCCTGGCGTTGCCGGGGCCGATCTTGTGCCGGTATGCATGACTGGCAGAGACTCGCTTCGCAAGAGGGCCCCATGCTTCGTTACCGTGTCTCAGGCATCTCGGAAGGCCTGGCCCAAACTGTGCGCACCACGCTGTGCTCGCCGCAATACGGTCATCCGGCCCATGTAGAGATCGCCATTGGCTATGGCCCTTGCAGGCAGTGCCTCAAGACGTTCGACCAGGGCCTGGAGGAGCGGATCCTCTTCACCTATCAGCCGTTCGTCTCGCCTGGAGCGTTACCAGCACCTGGTCCGGTGTTCATCCATCGGGAAGCCTGCCGGCAATACGATGAGCTCCGCTTCCCGGAGGAGTTGCGGGCCATCCCCCTGGTCCTGGAGAGCTACGGTGAGCGAGGAAGGCTCCTCGATCAGCAGCGGGTGGGCGAGAGGACTGTGGAGGACGTGATTGAGAAACAGCTGGCCGAGCCGCGCGTGGAATACCTCCACGTCCGGAACGCGGAAGCAGGGTGCTTCATCGCGCGGGTCCAGCCGGTGTTCGCCTGCGACTAATTACTGAACACACGAAGGTGTGTACCAGAGCCTTGGGACGCAGGCGTCAATAGCATCCCTCGAACCCCCGATTGGGGGAGCATCCCCATGCAAGTCCTGTGAGCGCCTCCAACCCACCTTATTGGGTACCGGCCTGAGCCCCAGACACCTGGTCTCGGAGCGCAGGCCCGGCACAGCGACCATCTGGTGGCGGAGCGCCCATGCGAGTGTTGACTGTAATCCCCTTATCGGTAGTGCTCGGAGCGATGGTCGCGTTGCTCCCGGCCAGCCGTCTGAAGCCTCACAAGGGAACTGAGGAGCGGCCACTCCCGGCGGGGGACGCCCCGGCATTCCTGTTCGCATCGGTCCAGCCGATCAAGGCCCCGGAGGCGTGGCGGGCGATCTATCATGAGGTGGAGCGCTGCGCCGGGATGGTGGGAGACTACGATCGGATCCGCTGGGCGGTCATGGACGCACCACT
>JAXDMF010000104.1:0-4186 GCA_034666205.1 Gemmatimonadales bacterium | reverse complement strand
AAGCCGCTGTGAAGCTGGTCGACGAGCATGTCGATGTCCTCGGGCCGGCTGACATCGGTCCGCATGATCTCGGCCCGCCGACCCAGGGCACGGATCTCCCGTGCGGTGGCTTCGGCACCGGCCTGGTTTTTCCGGTAGGTGATTGCGAGGTCTGCCCCGGCTCGCGCGCAGCGAAGCGCGATGGCGCGGCCGATCCCACTCGATGCTCCGGTGACCAGCACGATCTTCCGCTCCAGCACTCCCGCCCGCCTCCCCTCCGGCACCGGCTCGTGGTAAGTTCTTAAATCCTAACATATCAGCGCGTTAGCATCTCACAAGGGAGCATCGTTTGCAGTTGCTGGTGAGTGTGCGGTCGGCGGATGAAGTGGGACCGGCGCTCGCCGGCGGAGCCGACATCATCGATGCGAAGGAACCCGACCGGGGCTCGTTGGGAGCCGTGGATCGCGACGTCTTGAGCCGGATTCTCCAGCGTGTCCCAGACGATTGTGTGGTCAGTGTCGCACTGGGGGACGTGACCCGGCCGGAAGAGGTACTTGCCGCTGTCCATGGGCTCGAGCTCCCCCAGGGGGCGGCGCCGACGTACCTGAAGTTGGGTTTTGCCGGCGTGCGATCTCCGGATCAGGTAGGGCTCCTGATCCAGATCGCGGTCTCGGCCACTAGAGGAATGGCCGGCTCTCCCCGTATCGTGGCCGTCGCCTACGCGGATCCCGAACGGGCGCGGACGGTTCCGCCGGCGCTGATCCCTTCACTCGCGAAGGCGACAGGTGCTGCGGGCGTCCTCCTCGATACTCACGGCAAGGACGGTCGGGGCTTGCTGGAGTGGGTTGCTTTCGGCGCCCTAGTGGACTGGGTTGCCGGAGCCCGCCAAGCCGGCCTCCTTGCGGCCCTGGCCGGGAGTCTCCGGCCCGAGGACCTGGCTCTCGTTGGGCGGGCACAACCTGATGTGGTAGGCGTCCGGGGAGCGGCCTGCAGCGGGGGCAGGCAGGGGCGGGTTTCGGAGAACCGGGTGCGCCGGTTCCGCCTGGCCCTGGAATGGGCGGTTCGCGAAACGCGTGATACCGGGGCGATTTCTTCCGTTCCGACAGCAGCTAAGTCCCGTAAACTCAAAGCTTAGCGACGATTCTACAGGGCATAACACTTGCTCGTTACGTGGGGCTGCGACGACGGTCGCAGGAACCGTATACCCCCACGCCCGGGCTCAATTGTGCCTTTTCTGTCTGCGCCGCTACGAAGCAGGTTTGGGCGCCGGTTACTTGTGCTGTTCGTGGGCTGCGCGTTGGTCCCCATGGCAGTGCTGGCTGCACTGTCTTACCGTCATGTGAAGCAGCAGCTCTACCGGCAGAGCGAAGCCAGGCTTCAGCAGGCGGATCGTGCCCTGGGGCAGGCCATTTTTGAGCGTCTGCTGTTACTCGACGCCACCCTCAAGAGCATCACACCCCAAGCCATACTCCAGCTCGACGCCGCCAAGCGCATCCCCAAGGTGGTACGCAGGCCAGTCCAACGCCCACATCACAGATCGGGCAATCAGACCCAGACCGGCGACCTGGACGGTCGAGTGGCGATGGGTGGCATCGTGCTGGAGCGGGGTCCCAAGCCATCCACCAGCCCCAATGCTGCCTCGCGCGCCGCCCTGATCGAAGCCAGCCGGGCCCTCATTGCTGGGCTGGACCTGCTCGCGCGCCAGCGCTTCGTCGCCCTCGAGTTCGTGGGAGACGATCGGAAAAGCATCGAAATCTTCGGGCGGTTGTCACAACACCCGACGCTGACGTCGCGCGACAGCGCGGATCTGAGGCTCGGCTTGCCGCTCATCGCCACCGTGCACGGCAAAGGGGAGCCTTCGCGAATCTATCTCCTGCGCCACCTGGTGCGGCGGGGCGAGATTCGGGGCACGTTTGTCGGAGAGGTTAGTCCCGAATACCTCTGGGGCACGCTGGACGTGAGCATGCCGTCCGCGACCACCCGGGTGGCGGTGGTGGACGACTCAGCGCACGTCCTCTTCAGCTCCTCCAAGGCGGTGATTACCGGTTGGAACGGTACCCAGTCCACCCGAGCTCTGTTGGACAGCACGGTGGCCGACCCTGCCCGCCGGTCATACCTCTCGGCCTCGAGCAAGATCGCGCTGAACGAGGCCTTTGCAGCTCTGCCCTGGACTCTGGTGCTCAGCGAGTCCAAGGAGAAGGTCCTCGAGCCGATGGCGGAGTTCACCAACACGTTCCTCATCGTGGTGGGCCTCTCCAGCCTGGCAGTGCTGCTGCTCAGCATAAGCCAGATCCGGCGCAGCGTGCTCCCACTGGAAGAGCTCCAGAAGACCACCCAGCGCATCGCGCACCGGGATTTCACCAGCCGGGTGATCGTGAACAGCGGCGACGAGTTCGAACAGCTCGCCGCGTCCTTCAATACCATGGCCGACCAGCTCGGTCGCCAGTTCAACGCCCTTGCGACCGCGGCCGAGATCGATCGCGCGGTGCTGTCGGCTACGGACGCGACGGCCATCGTCGATACGATTCTGGCGCGCATCCGGGATGTCTTCCCCTGCAGCGTCGTCAGCGTCACGCTGGGCGTGCCCGACGGGGCCAAGTCGCTGATCAGCTCGATCCAGGACTATGAGAACGGTGGCAAGCGTCTGGTGGCCCGTATCGGTTTCCGGCCCTCCGATGTCCAGTCGCTCCTGACCGGTCCCGGGGTGCTCGAGATCAGGGGAGACGACAGCGTGCCCGCGTACCTGGAACCCATGACGGAGCTTGGCGCCAAATCGTTCGTGGTGCTGCCCCTCTCCTATCAGCGCCAGCTATCGGGAGTGATCGCGCTCGGCGAACGGTTCGATCTGGTTCCCAGCGACGAAGATCGGGAGCAAATGCGGCGGCTTGCCGACCAGGCAGCCGTGGCGCTGGCCAACGCGCGAATGCTGGATCAGGTCCGTGAGCTGGCCTACTACGACAGCCTCACCGGCCTGCCGAACCGGCTCTCCTACAAGGAGCGCCTGGCCTACGCCCTGGAACAGGCCAGCCGGAACCAGCGCCTGGTGGCCGCGTTCTTCATCGACCTCGACCACTTCAGCCGGATCAACGACACGCTGGGGCATGAGGTGGGCGATCAGCTGCTGCGGCATGTGGCGTCACGCCTGCGATCCTGCTGCCGCGAGCGCGAGGACGAGGTGGGACCGGCCATCGCGTCTCTGGCTCCGGAGGTCGCGCGGCTCGGTGGTGACGAGTTCACCATCATCATGGCCGGTCTCCAGGAGGCCCAGGACGCCGCGAAGCTCGCCCGGCGTATCCTGTCCAGCTTTGCCCATCCGGTTCGAGTCGGCAGCCATGAGATCTTCATCAACGCCAGCATCGGTATCGCCATATACCCGTATGACGGCGAGGACATAGACACCCTGCTGATGCACGCCGATACCGCCATGTACAAGGCCAAGGAACAAGGCGGCAGCAGCTACCAGACATATTCCAAGTCCATGACGACCACGGCGCTCCAGCGGCTGACCCTGGAGAACGACCTCCGGAGGGCGTTGGACCGGAAGGAGTTCGAAGTCCACTATCAGCCGATTGTGGATGCGTACACCAGCACGGTGGTCGGGGCCGAGGCCCTGTTCCGGTGGCGCCACCCCGAGCTGGGGTTGCTCCTGCCATCGGAGTTCATCCCGATCGCGGAGGAGAACGGACTGATCGTTCCGATGGGTGAATGGATTCTGGAAAACGCCTGTGTCCAGAACCGCGCGTGGCAGGATGCCGGGCTTCCGCGGATTCGCGTCAGCGTAAACCTGTCAAGCCGCCAGCTGAAGCGGTCGTTGATCGATACCGTGTCGCGCGCCCTGCAGGTGAGCGGGCTGGAGCCGCGGTACTTGAGCCTCGAGCTGACCGAGAGTGTCCTGGTCAATCACCACAAGGAGGGGACCGATGCCCTGCATGCGCTTCGGGCCATGGGTCTGCACCTCGCCGTGGACGATTTCGGCACGGGGTATTCTTCCTTCAGCTACCTGAAGCACTTCCCCCTCGACACGCTGAAGATCGATCGCTCCTTCATCCGGGAGATCGCGGTCCAGCCCGACGATGCGGCTATCACGACCGCGATCATTGCCATGGGTCATGCGCTGGGACTGCGAGTGATCGCAGAAGGGTTCGAGACGGAAGCGCATCTCTCCCTGCTGCAGAAGCAGGTGTGTGACGAGATCCAGTGTTACCTG
>JAXDMF010000103.1:0-4703 GCA_034666205.1 Gemmatimonadales bacterium | reverse complement strand
CCGCCAGGGTCCCCTGGCCGCCATCGCCTGGAGCGCCGGCGCGCTCGCCTCGGCGGCGGGACTCTGGGTCTCCTTCCACTACGATCTCCCGACTGGGCCGGTGGTGGTGTGCATGTTCGGAGTGGTGCTGTTGGCGGCGTACCTGTTGCGGCGCTACGCCTTCTCGGTGCGCCTCCAACCAGGGACGTAGGGAGGAGCCCGGAAGGTTGAACGCCGAAGCAGGTCGAGACGGGCGGCCACAATGTCGGCCAGGCGCTGGGCCCCGTCGACGTGGCTTTCAGTCCATGCGCAGGTCAGTGCCGCGGTGAACACCAGCGCACCCTGCACTCGTCCGGCTACCCGCAATGGAATGACGAGGCGGCTCTCTCCGGCGGCCTCTCCCACGACGTAAGGCAACCCTCCGGAAAGGACCTGGGCCATGGCGGTTTCGGCGCCGGGTACCAGGACCGCGGATCGTCCACCGGGTTGAAGCACCACCACTCGATCGCTGTCCGTGAGTTTCAGGGCAAATGTCATTCTCTCGAACGGCAGGATACCAGCGCCTTCGAGCGCGATCAGACGAGTGGCCGCCGCTGCGTCCGTCATGGTCGCCAGCGCGCCGGCGATCTTGAGCAGCAGCTCGGCCGGCCCGGTAGCCGGTGATGGATCGGTGAGCAGCGCCTGCTGCTCCGAGGCTCGCAGGAATTCCGCAATCTGGGGCAGAATCAGCCCGCCGAGCAAAACCAGCAGCTCCACATCCTCGGCCCCATAAAGATCCGGGCCGATGCTACCCGCCATCAGGTAAACCGGGCTCTTGCCTCGGAGATTCAGCCGTGCGCCGGCCACGGCTCTGATGTCCGCGCCTGCCGGCTCGGCGGCGGTGAGGAAACCTCTCGGCCACCGGTCATCCTCGTAAATGTCCGGGACCAGCAAGCGGCTTCGCGCGCCGAATATGCCGGCCACATCGAGGTGGTCCCGGCTGATCGCCAGCGATGGGTCCCCCCAGAGCGGTCCGCCCGAGTGCTCGCCCAGCCTGAAGTACTGCGCGCCGGATTCATCCGGCACCAGCAGCTCCATGTGTTCGTGCGGCAACAGCGGCGCGAGCCCGCTCCCAATCGCGGCGATGAATCGTTGGGGTGTGTTGCCCTCGCGGTTGGCTCGGGCGACGGCTTCGAGGAGCCCGGCTATCCGCTCCTGCTGTCTGGACGTCGGCCCGGCCGCGTGGGTCCATTGCCGGGCGATCCTCCCCAGCATCGGCCCCACTCGCTGGGCGACGCATTGCAGCACGACCCGCTCCGCCGGTCCATACCGGTCCGGCTGGAGATCCGCGACGAGCAGGAGGCCCACATCCCGCTTGCCGAACCGAATCGGCAGGCAGATCGCGGATGGGTATCCAGCATCGACGACGATCTCCTCCAGCACTGCGAGTTGCTCGGGCTTGAGATAGGGTGAGGGAACGGGGACCACGAGATCGTCTTCGGCCAGCGCTGCAGGACCAACCAGAACGACACCACCCTGGATCGGGTACAGCCATAGCCCCATGAGATCGTGGGGCACCTCGACCGCGAGCGTGTTCGACAACACCTCATGCCAGGTGGCGAGCGCCACGGCATCGACCTTCCCCTCGTCAACGCGAAGAATGGGAACGAGCGGCTCACTCCCATTGAAAGAGAGTGGATCGTCTCCCGGCTCGACCTGGGCTCCGAGGGTCATGGTGCAAAGTTAGGCATGACGTATGCCCGCCGAGCCGGAAGCATCAGAACTGCTGAATGGGATGCGACTTAGATGGAATCAATGCGTGGTTCGGGCCGGGAGATGGGCCGCACGGGTGGCGTCCTGCCGCGTCTCTTGCAGGTCGCTGGCTTCTAGAAGCGATAGAACTCAATGACTTGACATACCCCCACCCCCTACCTTAAGCTGTTCTCGGCACAGTAGCCTGAGACTTCTACCCCCCTCTATGAGCACAGACTCAGCAACCATACCAGTTACCGGCATGCACTGCGCGGCGTGTAGTGCCCGGGTGCAGCGCACGCTCGAGCGCACGTCCGGCGTTCACGGCGCCCACGTCAACTTGATGACCGGCACGGCCACGGTCGATTACGATCCCCGCGCCGTGTCTCCCGACCTGCTGGTGCATGCCATTCGCGGGACCGGCTACGGCGCCGAGCTTCCGTCGCTCACCCAGTCGGCCGAAGAGTCGGTCAATACCCAGGACGAGTCGCGCGCGGCCGAGATCGCTGATCTCCGCCGCAAGTTCGCGGTGAGTCTGGTCGCGGCCCTACTCGCGATGCTCTTCAGCATGGTGCTGGCGGAGCGGATGCCGGGCTCCATGGGTGATCCGCTCATGCGCGTGATGATGCCGCTGACGACGGCACTCCGGCGTGCGGCTCCGTGGGTTGACCGAGTGTCCTTCGTTGAATGGCGCTACCTGTTGCTCGGTCTCACGCTGCCGGTGGTGCTGTGGGCCGGAAGGCACTTCTACACCCGCGCATGGGCCGCGTTCCGTCACGGGACCGCGGACATGAATACGCTCATCGCGGTGGGGACGGGTGCCGCTTTTGTCTTTAGTCTGGTGGCGACGCTGGCGGGCGACTGGCTCCTGGCACATGGCATCGAGCCGCAGGTGTATTACGAGACGGTCACCTGGATCATCGCGCTGATCCTGTTGGGCAATCTCCTCGAGGCCCGCGCGAAGGGACGTGCATCGACCGCCATCCGGCGCCTGATGGGGCTGAGCCCCGCCACCGCCAGGGTGGTTCGGGGAAACACCGAGGAGGAGATCCCCCTCGATCGGCTGCACCCGGACGACGAGGTGGCGGTGCGCCCCGGTGAGAAGATCGCGGCGGACGGGGTCGTGGTCGCCGGCACCAGCTACGTGGACGAGTCGATGCTTACGGGTGAGCCCGTACCGGTACCAAAGCATGCGGGGGATACCGTCATCGGCGCCACGATCAATCGCAACGGCGCTATTCGGTTCCGGGTGTCCCACGTGGGTCGCGACACGGTGCTCTCGCGAATTATCCGGCTGGTACAGCAGGCTCAGGGCTCCAAGGCCCCGATTCAGCGGCTGGCCGACCGAATCGCAGCGGTGTTCGTCCCCGTCGTGATCTTTCTGGCGATGGTGACGTTTGCCGTCTGGTCCCTGGCCGGTCCTGCGCCCCGCTACCTTCACGCGCTGGTTGCCGCGATCACCGTGCTCATCATCGCTTGCCCTTGCGCCATGGGCCTCGCGGTGCCGACGGCCGTGATGACCGCAACCGGCCGGGGCGCAGAGCTCGGCGTGCTCATCAAGGGTGGGGAGGCACTCGAGCGCGCCGGCGACATCGATGTGGTGGTGTTGGACAAGACCGGCACCCTCACCGAGGGCCGGCCGGCGGTTCGGTCGGTGCGTCCGGTCGAAGGCGTCATGGATGAGCAGCGACTGCTTCAGCTCGCAGCCTCGGTCGAGCAGCAGAGCGAGCATCCTCTCGGGGAAGCGATGGTGCTGGAGGCGGAGCGCCGGAGCATCCCGCTGGAGCCAGTCACTGATTTCGAGACCAGTACCGGCAGCGGTGTGCTCGCTATGGTAGGCGGCATCCGGGTGGCGGCCGGCAACGCCGCCCTCATGCGGGAGCTGGGCGTGGATCCCTCGCCGCTCCAAAACGACGCCGAGCAGCTGTCGCGAGAGGGACAAACAACGGTCTATGTCTCCGTCGATGGACAAGTCGCCGGGCTGATCGCCGTCGCCGATCCGATCAAGCCGACCAGTCGCGAGGCGGTGAGCCGCCTCAAGGGGCTCGGACTCGACGTGGTCATGCTCACGGGGGACGATTCCCGTACCGCGAGTAGTGTCGCGCGTGCCGTGGGGGTGGAGCGCGTGATAGCAGAAGTGGCGCCGGAACGGAAGCTGGAGGAGATCCGGCGGCTTCAATCGGAAGGCAGAGTGGTGGCAATGGTGGGTGACGGGCTGAATGATGGACCCGCGCTGGCCCAGGCGGACGTAGGCATTGCGATGGGTAGTGGAACCGACGTTGCGATGGAGGCGGGTGCCATCACCCTGATGCGACCCGACCTCCTGGGAGTCGTGGATGCGGTTGGGTTGTCACGCCGGACTCTTCAGATCATCCGGCAGAATCTGTTCTGGGCCTTCGTCTACAACATCATCGGCATTCCCATCGCCGCGGGCATTCTGTACCCGGGGTTCGGCCTGCTGCTGAGTCCAACCCTGGCGGCCGCTGCGATGGCAGCCAGCTCGGTGAGCGTGGTGACCAATAGTCTGAGACTGAAAAACTACAAACTGCCCAATGGAGCCGAGCATGCCACCTGAAGCGGTCTCTTCCCCTCAAGCGGTCTCTCCCTGCGCGTGCGGTGCGAAAGGTAACAATGGGACCACAACGGTCTCGGTAGATCCGGAGGTGAAGCATGGGATCGCGACGCGCCTTCGGAGGATCGAGGGCCAGGTGCGGGGGCTGCAGAAAATGGTGGAGGACGAGCGGTATTGTCCCGACGTGCTCACCCAGCTCTCATCGGTGCAGGAAGCGCTCCGTGGCGCCGGGCGGGAGCTGATGCACCACCACCTGAAACACTGCGCCACCGAGGCGATCCGCGCGGGGACGGCGGCGGAGGCCGATGCGATGTATGAGGAGCTGGTAGAGCTGATGTATCGCAGTGCGCGGTAGGGCGGTCGGGCGGTCGGGCGGTCGGGCGGTCGGGCGGTCGGGCGGTCGGGCGGTCGGGCGAAAATG
>JAXDMF010000102.1:0-3044 GCA_034666205.1 Gemmatimonadales bacterium | reverse complement strand
AAGGCCGCGTCGTCGTCCTCGCGACCACACAGGCCCGGCGGCTGGGAGGTCTCGCCATGATTGCCGTCCCAGTTATTCGCTGAGCCATCATCATGGCAGTCGTGGGTCACATTATCTCTGAGGTGGTTCTTCTGGATGGTGTTGCTATTGGAGGTTATCTCGACCCGAATACCATCTGTATCGTCGGGGCCGGGGGTGCCGTTCTCTCTGACCTGGTTGTCTCCCACGGTGTTGTTATCCGAGTTGAACAGCAGAATCCCGCTGCCCTCGTTCTCCTCAACCTTGTTATCGTCCACCCCGTTATTGGTCGCGTCGTAGACACCGACGCCCTGATCGCCGTTCTGCTCGGCCTTGTTATGCGCCACCTGGTTCTGGGACCCTCCGTCCAGAGTAATGCCGTCGAACGTGGCTGCCCGGGTTCGGTTGTGCTGAGTCGTCGAGCCCGCTGCCGCTTGATACATGTAAATGTCGACATCGTTCGAGGTCACCGTATTGTGGTCGGTGAGAACCTCGCCCGACTTGAAGAGGAGAATGCCGGTTGAAGCGAAGGTCTGAGGGGTGTAGATGTTTTGGGCCACGAAGTTGTGCTCGATATCGGCCGTCGCGCCCTGGCTCGCTTGGATGCCGTTTTGGGCAATGGTTGATGTTGATCCTACGCCAAGAACCCGGTTGTGCTCGATTTGAGCGTGCGAGCCATTATTGTCGACCGTCGCCCCGTTCTTTTGGTATCTCTCGATGACGTTGCCGACGACTTCGGCCGACCCGACGGTAACGTCTGGGTTAGGATCTCCAGCAGGGTTGAAGAGTCTCCCGACCTGGACCCCCACGCCATTCTGGCAACCGGAGACCGTGGGTGGAGGCGGCGCATCCCTGATGTCGGTGATGTGATTCCCCAAGATGTCAGCCGAACCCCCGTCATCCACTCGAACGCCGTAGCGAAGGCTGTTACATAGGGCGCCACCGGGGCCCGTAATGGTGAAGGCGAGAATCTCCACCCCCGTGGCTCCGTCGACCCGCACGATCGCTTTGTAAAGATCAGGCATGACCGGCGGTGCTTTAATTATCGCTTCCCATCGCTTGACTGAGCGCAACCGGATGTTGTTCTTTGGCGCGGGAATAGTCACTTGCTCTATGTACGTGCCGGGGCAGACATTGATCCTGTCACCTGGTGCGGCAGCATTCACGGCATCCTGAATTTTGTTATAGTTTGGATTGTTGCAGCTCGTGCCCGACGGCAAGGCGACGCCGTCATCGTTCACCCAACGGGTATTCGAGCCCGAAAGGGCCATCGCCGGTCCGGGTGACTGTGGCTCGCTCGGAGCATCAGTCTGATTGCATGCGGTTCCCAGCCACGCGATCGCCGGCCAAACCAGGACCGCAATACTTCTGTGAAGTGCACGCATCGGTCTCCCTCCTCCGCGAACCTCCGAGGCCGCGGTCAGTGGTGATGATTTCGAATACTCACATCCTCACGGGCCGAGTGGAGGGTCGCCGCTGCGATATCCAGAGAGCGTTGCCCGGGACGAGCAGGGGAGCGCTCGTTCCATAGGGTTTCCGGGATGTTTAGGGGAAGTGGTGAGGTGGGTGGCTCTGCGTACTCAGCTATTCTGGCTTCGCGTCCGGGCCCGTCTCTGGGGTCACGGAAGGTCCACGCGAGGGCGAGCCGAGCCGACAAATGGCTGAGTAGCATCGAGCGGACCAGAAACGGGTCGATTTGCGAAAACCTGGAGGAAGAAGGCTTGACGCTCCTCCGGCGCGGTCTACTGGAAGTCGAGGCAGGAGTCCGCGGCCGGACTCGAGCACTTCGGCGGCGTTACTATTGACCGCCGGTACAATATCCGCTGTGATTGGGAGCTGCCGGCGGATGTGACGGGGTTCACATCGACTCCGCCTCACGGCGGGCTACAGTCATGCGGCAAATGGGTGCTGCAGCGTGAGCAGGAGGTGGAGCGAGTCCCTGATTCAGGCGGGAGCTGCGACTCGGCCGAGCCAGCCGACTACCTGGACCATCGACCCCGCGGCCTCATGACCCTGTCGTCTGGTCGGCCTCCCGGACCGGATTTGCCTCCATCGTTCCATGGAGTTGGAACCGCAGATCATCAAGGGTTTGAACCAGCGACTCAAAGACTTTCCCTGCCCCGGACAGGTTGTTCCCCTGACCCATGAGCTCCAGCTCTCCCGCCAGCGCCATCGCTTTCTCGGCCCCGAAATTTCCCACCGATCCCATGAGGCTGTGAGCCGTGCGCGAGATCTCCTTCCCGTCGCTCCGCAAGAGCGCTGCTGCCAGCTGCGTGCGCAGCCCCGATTCCGATACCAGGAAGAGCTCGGCAACACCGCGTAGAAGCTGGGCATCGCCCATGAAACGACCCAGCAAACTGGCGTCATCCATGTCCCGAACGCCGGCTACCGGAGATCCATTGCCCAGCGTCAGCCGTTCCACTTCCTGGATGAGTGCCAGCGGCTTGATTGGCTTGGTGAGATAGCCATCCATTCCGGCGGCCAGGCAGAGCTCCCGGTCTCCCTTCATGGCGTGAGCGGTGAGGGCGATGATGGGGATGTGCCCTCCGGTAGCCTGCTCGATCGCTCGAATCGCTGCCGTGGCCTCGAAGCCTCCCATGACCGGCATCTGCACATCCATCAGAACCAGATCGAACCGTTCTCGCTCAAAGGCTTCCACCGCCTGCTGGCCATTGGGGGCGACGCGCACGACGTGGCCTCGCTTGGCGAGTATTGCCACCGCGAGCATCTGATTGACCGGGTTGTCTTCGGCCAGCAGGATCTCCAGAGGGCGGAGCCGTGGTTCCGCCGCCACCGGCTTGGATCTCGCCTTGGCCACTCGGTCGCCCCGCAGCACCCCTACGATCGCCTGGAGAAGTTCCGGACGCATCACCGGCTTGGTCAGAACGGCGGTAATGCCCAGCTCATGGCACCGACTCCGTTGATCGGCATCGGTCAGGGAGGTCAACATCATGATCAGGGCATCTGTTCGTCGGGGGAGCGCGCGGATCTTTTCAGCCAGCTCGTAACCATCCAGTCCCGGCATG
>JAXDMF010000101.1:0-7756 GCA_034666205.1 Gemmatimonadales bacterium | reverse complement strand
ATCACGTGTCGTTTGAACTGCTTCCAGGGAAGCAGCATGCGCGCTCGACGCTGAGCCATATTACTTCTCGTATCCTTTCACCTTGAGATCGGCCAGGACATCAGCCGCCGCCCGTTGGCCGGTCTCCACCGCCCCGTTGAGATAGCCCTGCGAGTCGATCGAGGTGTGCTCGCCGCAGAAGTGGCAGTTGTTGGAGCGCAGGTACTCCGAGCCGGCGAAGCGGGTGTACTGCCCCACCCGCCAGTAGGAGTAGGCGCCATGGGTCCACGGGTTGCTGGGCCAGTAGTCCATCGTCGCTTTGCCATTCCACTTCGTGCCCAGACCCGGAAGCACCGGCTCGACCTGGCCCAGGAACCGCCGGGCGGCCTGATCCGCGCTCAGACCGCTCTGGCTCCGGGTGGTGTCGCCGCCGGTGTAGTTCACCAGGAGGCCGGAGGTACCACCTTGCCCGCGACTCACCTCCCAGGTGTCCTGGTATCCGGTCTCGGCGTAGCTGTCACCATTGTTGCCCAGGGTGCGCCAGTGCCGGTTGGTGAATTGCAGGTGCACCTTGGCGTTGGCGCCGATGGGCATTTCCTCGATCGCGAACGTCTTCGGCTCCACGAATCCCGCCTTGCTATAGTCCACCTCGCGAAGCTTGGAGAAGGGCAGAGCGAGCACCACCTGGTCCGCGGTGACGCTGCGCCTGGTGCGCCCGCTACCGAAGGTCAGGGTATAGCGGCCGTCCGAGTTACGCACGATCGCCGACAGCGCAGCATCGGTCTCGATCTGCCCGTCCACCGCCTGCGCCAGCCGGCTCACGATCTGATCGTTGCCGCCCCGGACGTGATACTTCTCGTTGGACGGACCGAAGATGCGGAACTGCCCTGGGCCTGAGTAGCCCAGCAGATACAGCAGGTTGAGCGAGCTCTGGTCCCCGATCTTGGCGCCGTATTCGATGTTGTATGCGACATCGAGGAGCTGGCCCAGCGGAGAGGCATGCCCGCCCGGAACTCGGCTGTTGATCCAGTCCAGGATCGACATGTGATCGAGGTTGAATCCGGCGGCGGTGAAGTTGTCGAACAAAGTGGGGTAGCTCGCGGCGCTCAGGTCGGCGTGCATCGCCTGCCAGATCTGCTTCACCGCGTCGGTGGTCTCGGCGAAGGTCTGCCGGGCGCCGTCGAAGTAGTAGAACGGCTCGGTGCCGTTCTGCTCGGCCGCGAGCAGGTTGTCGAGATTAAGGCCGAGCTGCTGGGCCAGCTGGCGGATCTCGGTGTGGGATTGGTCGATCAGCTCGCCCCCGTGCTCGGCGATCTGCCCCTCGTTAAAAGCGCCACGGAGCGACCAGCAGCGGCCGCCGAGCCGGGTGTTGCCCTCGTAGATGGTCGCGACTACGCCTGCCTGTTTGAGCCGGTAGGCGCAGGTGAGGCCGGCCAGGCCCGCGACCACGATGGCGACGCGGGGCGTAGTGATCACCCGAAACCGGCGCATCGCGTCGGGCACCCCGGTCAGAGCGACGCCCGCGAGGGTCCCGGCCTCGAGAAACTCGCGCCGGCTCATCCGGTCGCGGGACTGCTGCTCGAGTATGGCGGCTATAGGTTTTCCGGTCGTGACCGATTCGCCGGCGACGCGGAAAGAATGGATGAGCTTCTCGAATAGCGGGGTGTGCGCCATGGGGAACTCCGAAGGACCCAGTTTGGTGCCGCGCGAATGACCGAGGTTGCAGGAGGTCTGCTATGCTAGCCTCAGGGGCCGTACTCGGCTAGGTCCATGCGCCAGCCTCTGGCAGGGGTCTTGTTAAGCGGTATACTGAATCGATCGCCCCCGGTCCTTCGCACGTTCACTCCAGAGGCCTGTATGCGCTCGTTCCCCCCGACTCTGCTTGCAGTCCTGGCAGCGGTATCGCTCACCGCGGGCTGCTCCCCCGATCCGGTCTCGCCGCCGGCCACCGATCGCTCGCCGGCGGGCGCAGCGATCCTGACGTCGTTTGACCGGCTGACGCTCTCTCGGGGCGAGTCGTCGAGCTTCCGGGCCTCGGTCATTGGTTCGGGCGCGCGGCTCAGCTACGCTGGGCTCACGTTCGCATCGCGCGCGACATCGGTGGCCGGTGTGACCGCGGCGAATGGACGGGCACAGGTGGAGGGGCTCACGGCGGGACGGACCTGGGTCGTAGTTCAGAGTGCCGCGGCGGTGGATTCGGTGGAAGTAATCGTCGACTAAGAGCGGTGAAGTCGGTGCGGGCCGGGGCGCCTCAGCAGCCATGCAAGGAAAGCAGCGGCCGTGGAAGAAATCAAAGATTCCATGGGCGGCGAGAGCAGCGACAACCAGCAGTCGCGGTTGGTCAAGGAATCACTCTAGTTCCCCGCCGGCTCGCCCCCTTCCACACCAGATACACCGGAACGCCGAGCAGCGTCATTCCGATCCCGGCGAGCGTGGAGACGGGCCGGGCGACGAGTGCGCTGCCGACCACCCAGAGAGTTCCCACGATGAAGATGATCGGGACAGCCGGATAACCGGGCGTCCGATAGGGACGGGGCAGGGAGGGTTGGCTGCGGCGGAGCACGATCACGCCCGCCGCGGCGAGGGCGAGGAAGGGCCAGGTGCCGAGTACGAAGGCTTCGGTGAGCTGCTCGAAGCTGCGGGACCAGACGCACACGAGCGCGACCCCGGTGTGGAAGGCGACCGCCACGTGCGGCGTCTGGAAGCGGGGGTGCACCCGGGCGAGCGGTGCAAAGAGGAGTCCCTCGCGGGCCATGGCGTAAAAGATCCGCGGCACGGCGAGACCAAGGCCGGAAGTGGCGCCGAGGGTCGAGACCATTACCATAACGGCCACCGCGGCGGCGCCGGTGGAGCCCAGCACCCGCACCATCGTGTCCGATGCCACCAGCGGCGAGGTCTTCAGGGTGTCGAACGGCAGCACGTACAGGTAGGCGGCGTTGGCCGCCAGGTACACCACGACGACGGTCGCGACGCCGGCCACCAGTGCGCGGGGCAGCACTCGGCCGGGGTCTTTCACCTCGCCGGCGACGCAGATCATGTCGTGGATTCCGTTGTAGGCCCAGAGGGCCGCAACCAGCGCCAGGCCCACGCCGCCCCAACGTGCCGAATCCGCCGGGGGCGCCCCGCGGCCCAGTGATCCAGCATCGCCGTCGCCCAGGAGAAACGCCGCCAGCACCAGCGTCGCGATCGCTGCTAGCTTCGCCACCGCGGCGACGCCTATGAACGCGCCCAGACCGCGAACCGAGCGGTACCCGGCCGCGCCCACCAGCAGGAGCACCAGCGCGGCCACCGCGCGCACGCCCGTCGCCGAGAGCGGTACCACGGTGCTGAGATACTCGGCGAAGACCAGGGAAATTCCGGCCACCGAGGCGGGTGCCAGGAACAGCTGGGTCCAGCCGAAGACGAAGGCGATCAGCGGGCCGTACGCCTGGCGCAGGTAGACGAACACGCCCCCCGATTGCGGGAGCGCCGCCGCCAGCTCGGCCAGCGCCAGCGCGCCGCAGAGGGAGATCACCCCACCCAGGATCCACACCAGCATGATCGCGGTGGGCGAGCCCACCGCGGTGGCCACCGTGGCCGGCACCCGGAAGATCCCGCTGCCGATGATCGTCCCGACGACGACCGCGGTCGTGGCCCAGAGCCCCAGCCGCCGCGGGAGTTGGTCGCTCGCTTCGAGCCTCACTCCACGAAGTTCGCGCATCCGGTCTCATCCGCGATCACCGCCAAGCCGCCGGAGAAGCCGAAGGCGATCCGCCGGGGCGTGGCGCCACAGCTGTTGATGGTGCGCTCGATCGTCCGGGTGGCCGCGTCGATCACCTGAATCAATCCGGGACCCTCCGTGGTGATGACGCCGACGTACACCGTGGCACCATCGGGTGACATGGCCAACCCGAACGGTCCGCCGCGGCCGGATGTCGCGCCCGAGGGAATGGACGATTCAAGAGTCTCGCCGACCAGATTATAGACGTTGATATGTCCCGTGCCGGCCTCGTCGGCCACGTAGAGCTCGGTCCCGTCGAGTGAGACCGCGATGCCTTGGGGCTCGCCCCCCACGATGAAGATACGAACCACCGATTTCGAAGCCAGATCGATCTCGGAGATCGTGCCGCTCGTGAATGAGCTGGCGTAGAGCAGCGTCCCCGCCGCGTTGAGCGCCAGGTGATTGGCCCGACTCTTCGGCACTCCCAGGTCGATGGATTGGGTCACCTGGGACGAGGCCACGTCGAACTCGAGCACCCGGCCGTCATTGGTGCCCAGGTAGGCGGTCTGGCTGTCAGGCGCGATTACCGCGGAGAACGCGGGCACGTCGAGCGGCACCTGGGCCAGGACTCGCCCGGAGGACAACTCGATCACGCTGGCGTCGTTGGTATCGGGCCCGGTGGGCGTCACCAGCGCGGTCCCCCTCCCGAGCAGCGCGATGGAGGTGGGGCTCCCGCCGAGGTCCCGGGTGGTGAAGCCGGTCACGGGATAGAGGCCCGACGCGAGACGGCCGCTGTTCGTTTGGGAAATGTAGATCTGGCCGTCCCCGTCTACCGCTGCTCCAAACGGGCCGTCGCCCTGGCCATCGCCCGGCAAGCGGGTTGACGTCGCCGTGCCGAGCGGGTGTCCCGAGCGCAACCCGGTGTAGGGGACGACGCCGAGCAGGTCATGACTGCTGGCCCTGATCTCGGCCTCACCGATCCCGACGTAGCTCACCAATCCCTCGGCGGTGACCGAGGCTCGGCTGGGATCGCTGGACAGAAAGCTGACGGTCGCGCCGGCAACAGGTGCACCCGACTCATCGACGACAGCTGCCGAGAGTTGACGTGACATCCCGAGCCCCATGACCAGTCTCGCGGGCATGACGGTCAGGGTGCTCGTTGGCGTTGGCGTCGTCAAATCGTCGGAACCGCAGCCCGTGGCTACCGCGCCGAGGATCGCTCCCGCGAACACCGAGCGCCTCATGGCACGAAGTTCACTCATCCACCCTCTTCGCTGGTAACGCTCGATTGGGCCCCTCCAGGGGATCGATTGCAGTCGCCGGTCACCAGGGAGTCCCTCGAGTTTGACAGGGACGTGTTCGAGCTTGCCAGCGACGCACTCGGACCTGACAGGGACCGCCTCGAGTCTGCCAGCGACGCATTCGGACTTACCAGGGACCCCTTGATCGCCGCTAGGGTCGCGCTCCACGCCGACAGGGTTCACCACGAGCTCGTCAGGGGACGCCAGATCGCCGGCAGGTCTGTCCTCGACGCTGCCAGCATCGCCCTCCGCGCCGGCAGGGACAGCCGCATCGCCGGCAGGATCGCACTTATCGCTGCCAGGATCGCACTTATTGCCGCCAGGATCGCACTTATCGCCGCCAGGATCGCACTCGGCGCCGTCAGCGTTCACCTCAACGCCGGCAGGAACACCCTTATCGCCGGCAGGATCGCACTTATCCCCGCCAGCACCGCACTTATCCCCGTCAGCATCGCTCTCGGCGCCGGCAGTGTCCACCGCAACATCGGTAGGAACACCCTTCTCGCTGGCAGCACCAGCCGCATCGCCGGCAGGAACAGCCACCTCGCCACCAGGAACAGCCACCTCGCCGCCAGGATCACACTCGGCGGCGCCAGGCTTCAGCGATAGTCTTGCAGCGTTTGGTTTTGTGCCGAAAGCAGAGATGTGCGAGGCGCCCGGCCGAAGCCGGGCGCGCGCACAATCCTTCTACTCTCCGGGACCGACCGGGTTGGTGGTCGGCAGGTTGTTGATGATGGTGACGTGGTTGCCATTGCCCGTCAGATCGAAGCACCTCGGGTGCTCGAACCCGTCGATGTCGCCCACGGCGAAGATAAGGTTGTCGGTGTTGCTCGGCGCCGGACCCGCGGGCACGTTGTCGAGGTTGAGCGAGTGCCGGAGCTTCCACGATATGATGTGGTCGGTGCACGCGGTATCGCCGCTCAGGCCAATGCCGCCGATCAGGTTGCCGCCCGGGGTATAGAGGGCCAGCCCACCGCCGAACACGTTGATCCCGCCGATCCGCTTCCCGATCATGGGGTCGCTCGAGCTACCATAGGCCGACGCCGGTCCCGCATACGCCACGCTGGGATCTACCGGGTTGCTCTCCTGGAGACCGAAGAGGCTCCCACCCGGCTGCACCGCGGCATAGAGATTGGCGGTGCTCAAGGCAAAGCCGGCCAGGCTGAAGGCGTTGGCGGTATTGGCCTTCTGGGCCGAGATCACCCGGCTGCCGGGCCACTGGTCGCCCCGGTTTATGCCGCTGAATACCACATCGACCACAAGGCCGTTCCGATCCAGGATGGTGGCCCACATCTGGAAGCCGAGGCCGCCGTTCTTCTCAGTCAGGATCTGGCGCAGCTTGCTGCGGAGTACGGCGTGACTGGGGAGCAGGCTGGTGAGGGTGACTGCTTGCGCGCTGGGGTCGGTGACGCTGTCCCCGCAGCTCGACGCTGCCAGGGCACCGGCGGCCAGCAGAGGGAGGGCATAATACGCACGCATGGGAAGAACTCCTTTCCAGGTGGATGTTGTGGACGAGCAACGTGCTCCCAGCTCCAAGCTCTAAGCTCTTGGCTATAGGGAGTGAAGACACGGAGGAGAGAACGGCGGACTGCGGGCCCGCCCGGAAGGATCAACAACTGCGAGCCGCGCGCAGAACCGCATGATGCGCTTTGCTGCTGTTGCGTTGGTGGATGCAAACTGCGGATTGGTTCAAGGTACGGCGGGGACCACGTCCCACAAGTACTGAATTCCAGGCAGGCTAGGGTGGGTCTTTTTCAACCCCAGTTGGCAAACTCTTCCCTGAACCAACTGGAACCGGGGAATCCGTGGCGCAAATGAGCTACTCTCGTAACTGCACCAGCCGTCGCTCGATAAACCGTCGCTGCGGGGCTTGCGTCGTAAGCTCCAGCGCTCGTTCGTACGACGCGATGGCTTCGGTGGTTCGACCGAGCCTGCGGCACAGCTCCGCCCGCGCTGAGTGGGCCAGAGCGTAGTCGGCCAGCTCCCCTCGACCGAGTATGCCGTCTATGAGGATCAGCCCTGCCTCCGGCCCATCTCGCATTGCCACCGCCGCGGCACGATTCAGCTCGATCACCGGCGATGGGTCCGCCCGCATCAGCACGTCATACAGTCCCACGATCTCGCCCCAGTCGGTCTCCGCCGCCGTCGGCGCCTCGACGTGCAGTGCGGCAATGGCGGCCTGGAGCGTGTAGGGACCGAACCGGCGCGAGCGTATGGCCCGCTCGACGAGCGCCGCTCCCTCCGCTATCTGCTCCCGATTCCACTGTGACCGATCCTGCTCGTCCAGCAGCACCAGCTCCCCATCCGCCGTCGCCCGCGCCTGCCGCCGCGACTCGTGGAGCAGCATTAAGGCCAACAGCCCGATCGCCTCGGGCTCCGGCAGCAGCTCCACCAGCAGCCGCCCCAGCCGGATCGACTCCGCCGACAGGTCGTGCCGGGTGAGGGTGGCGCCCGAGGAGGCGGAGTAGCCCTCGTTGAAGACCAGATAGATGACGTGGAGCACCGTCGCGAGCCGCTCGGGGAGGTCGGCGCGCGAGGGCACCTGATAGGGAATCTTCGCGGCCTTGATCTTGGCCTTGGCCCGGACGATCCGCTGCGCCAGCGTCGGTGCCGGAGAGAGGAACGCCCGCGCGATCTCCTCGGTGGTGAGGCCGCAGACCTCGCGGAGGGTGAGCGCGATCTGGGCGTCGGGCGGCAGGGCAGGGTGACAGCAGGTAAAGATGAGGCGGAGCCGGTCGTCCTCGACTCCTTCGTCGTCGATCTCGAGCGGAGGAGT
>JAXDMF010000100.1:0-3155 GCA_034666205.1 Gemmatimonadales bacterium | reverse complement strand
CATCCCTTCGCGGGCTCGCGAAGGGATGACACAGCCCTCAGGATGACACTGCCTTTGCGGCCTCACGAATGAGACTCCATGCCTCCTCGACGTGCTGCCGCTCCGTTTCCCGTTGCCCTACGGCCATTCGGATTACGTAGCGCTCCCCCAGCTGAGTATGGGTGAGATGGACCCGACGAGTAGCGTTCACCCCCGCGAGCAAGCGCCGGTTTAGATCATCCACCTCTGGATCAGGCACACCATCGGAACGGTAGCGGAAGCACACCAGCCCGAACGGCACCGGCGCCATCAGCTCGAAATCCGGATCACCGTCTACCCACCCGGCCACCTCCTGGGCTAACTCCACGTGCCGGCGGATCATCGCCCTCAGCCCCTCCACCCCGTAGCTCCGGATCACAAACCACAATTTGAGGGCGCGGAACCGGCGCCCCAGCTGAATGCCCCAGTCCCGGAAGTTGACCACGTCGCGGTCCTGGTCGGTACGCAGGTACTCCGGCGTCACCTGGAGCGTCCGAACCAACGTCTCCTGGTCCCGCACGAAGTACGCGCTGCAATCGAAATTGACCAGCAGCCATTTGTGGGGGTTGAACACGAAGCTGTCCGCGTGTTCAACACCGTCGAAGCGATGTCGGAGCTCGGGCACGATCGCAGCGGCGCCGGCGTAGGCCGCGTCCACATGGAGCCAGACTTCATGCCGGCGGCAGATCTCGGCGATGGCCGGCAGTGGATCCACCGCTGTCGACGAGGTCGTCCCCACGGTGGCTACCACACAGGCAGGGGTGAGGCCGGCCTCCAGATCGGCGGCGATTGCCCGCTCCAGCTCTTCCGGTCGCATGGCGTAGCTTCTGTCCACCGCAATCTTGCGAAGTCGCTCCAGTCCGTATCCCGCAAGCTTGACCCCTTTGTCCACCGAGGAGTGCGCCTCGGTCGAGGCGTACACCGTCAACGGCGAACCCGCGGCCACCAGCCCTCTCAGGCCGGCCTCATGGCCAGTGACCCTCTCACGGGCCGACAGCAGCGCGACAAGAGTAGCCGTCGACGCGGTGTCCTGAATGACCCCCACGAAGCCGGTAGGCAGGGCCACCATCTGGCGGAGCCACTCCATCATGGCCTGCTCCAGCTCCGTGGCCGCAGGCGATGTCGCCCACGACATGCACTGGGCGCCGAGTGTGGCCGTGAGCATCTCAGCCAGCACGGACGGTGGACTGTTGTTGGCGGGAAAATAGGCGAACCAGCCAGGATGGTTCCAATGGGTCATGCCGGGCAGGATGATCTCGCGAAACTGCTGAAACAGTCGCTGAAACGGCTCGCCGTGCTCGGGCGGTCCGCTGGCGATCTGCCGGAGGATATCGCCGGGTTGCACGCCCGGCGTCACCGGCATCGTGCCGACGTCCCGAAAATAATCCGCCATCCAGTCCGCCAACTGGTGCGCGTGCTGTCGGAACTCCTCAGGGTCCATGAGTGGGCTATGGGCTATGGGCTATAGGCCATGGGCTGAAGCAACGGGACGATGATACTACTTTATAGCGAGAATGGCCTCTCATCCTGGACCTTCCTCTCCTTCCCGTCCTTCCCGCCTTTCCCGCCTTTCCCGCCACGGCCTCGGCTGGATGGTGCTGGCTCAGGTGTTTTTCGCGGCGATGAATGTGTGTACCCGGTTGGGCGCACGCGAGCTTCCCTGGTCGGAGATTGCCGCGGCCCGCTTTCTCGTAGGGGCGCTGATCGCACTCGGCCTGGCCCGGTACCGGGGCAGCCCCCTCCGGATCACCGATGGCCCCAATACCTGGTACCGAAGCGTGCTCGGCACCAGCGCCGCCGTCTGCACCTTTTACGCTCTCGCGTCGAGTCGGATTGCGTTAGGCGACGCGGTGACCCTTGGGGCCACGGCGCCGATCTTCGTGGCGCTGCTCTCGGGACCGTTGCTCGGCGAGCGGGTCGGGGCGCATGTCGCGCTGGCGGTGCTGCTCGGATTTGCCGGCATAGTGGCGGTGGTACGCCCATCCTTCGGCGGGGACATCCCGGTTGCGCTGATCGCGACCGTAGGTGCCGTCTTTTACGCCTTGGCGATGATCTGGCTGCGGAAGATCGGACCCGGTGAGAGCCACGAGGCAGTGGTCCTCCACTTTTCATTGGTCGCGTCGGTCACCTTCCTCGCCCTGAGCATCCCGGTCTGGCACTGGCCCGGTTGGCCCGGCGCCGGCTTTCTCCTCGGCGCCGGCCTTGGCGGTGGCGGAGCCCAGATCGCGATGACCCGGGCGTACTCCCTCGCCCGGGCTGCCCCGGTGACGGCCATGTCGGGACTGTCCATCGTATTCACCTATCTTCTGGCCATCCCGGTCTTCGGCGACCAGCCCACCGCCTGGCAGGTAGCCGGTTCGCTGCTGGTCATCGCGGCGAGTCTGCTTCTGACCGTCAAGCCTGCACCGGCTCTTTCCTGAATAGCGGCAGGCCATATCCGTGTATGTTGCTATATGACTTCGCCCGCCCTGGCGCTGGCCCCGATTCGGCCGCACGGTCTCTGCTATGACCCTGACGACGCGTGCCGACACTTGGCTACGGTGGACCCGAACCTAGGTGTCCTCATGAGCCGGGTGGGCGCGTACCGCATGCGGCCCGAGCCCACCCAGAGTCTGTTCTCCGCGCTGCTTCGTTCCATCGTCTACCAACAGCTTAGCGGAAAAGCCGCCGCGACTATCCTGGGACGGGTCAACCGGCTCTTCGCCCCGCGGCGCCTTCCCACGCCGGGTGAGCTCCTCGAAATCTCGCCGGAGCGGCTGCGGGAGGCCGGCCTCTCCGCCGCAAAGACCGCGGCGGTCCGCGACCTTGCCGCGCGCACGCTCGACGGCACCGTGCCTTCGCTCGCGCGTATCCGGCGCATGGAAGACGAAGCGATCATCGAACGGCTGACGGTCGTGAGGGGGATCGGCCGCTGGACCGCCGAGATGCTGCTGATTTTCCGGCTGGGACGTCCCGACGTCCTGCCGCTCAATGACCTCGGTGTGCGGAAGGGCTTCGGGATGACCTTCCGCACCCGGAAGCTGCCGGAGCCCTCCGTCATGGCGCGCCGGGGGGAGCGCTGGCGGCCATATCGCAGCGTCGCGAGCTGGTATCTATGGCGCGCCCTGGAGCTATAGGAGAATCGAGGTAACCCATAT
>JAXDMF010000099.1:0-6226 GCA_034666205.1 Gemmatimonadales bacterium | reverse complement strand
AGATGCGCTACGCCGACTCGTCCATGGTGACCGAGGTGCGAGCGCGGAATCCGACATTGGGTGTGGAGCTGCTCTGCAACGACGGCGTGGACTTCTATGAGAACGTGCTGATCCGCTGGGTGCGGATCAGCAACCTGGCCGACCGGCCCCGGGAGATCAGGTGCTTCTTCCATCACGACTTCCACATCCGGGGAAACGAGGTCGGCGACACGGCCTTTTACTCTCCCGAGACCGAGGCCCTGCTCCACTATAAGGAAGACCGCTACTTCCTGATCAATTGCAAGGTCAACGGGACCATCAGGGTGCAGCACTACGCCTGCGGCAACAAGGAAGTCGCCGGCCAGGAAGGCACCTGGCGGGACGCCGAGGACGGCGTGCTCAGCGGGAACCCCGTGGCCCAAGGATCGGTTGATTCTACGATTGGGGTGTCGCTGATGGTGCCGGCGGGCGAGACCGGCGAATTCTACTACTGGATGGCGGCCGGCAGAGATTTCCACGCAGTGTCCACCATCAACGCAGTCGTTCGAGACAAATCGCCCGAGGAGCTGCTGCGCCGGACCGGCAACTATTGGCGGCTCTGGGTCAGCAAGGATCGGCGAGGCAACGCCGATCTGCCGCTGCCGGTAATCGAGCGATACAAGCAGAGTCTGCTCATCATTCACAGCCAGATTGACCACAATGGCGCCATCCTGGCCGCGAACGACACCGACATCATCGACTTCGGCCGGGATACCTATTCCTATATGTGGCCCCGCGATGGAGCCATGGTCTCGAGCGCCCTGATGCATGCGGGCCATGCCGGTGCGCCCGAGCGGTTTCTCGGCTTCTGTTCCCGGGTCATGTCTCCCAACGGTTATCTACGCCACAAGTACAACCCGGATGAGAGCCTCGCGTCGAGCTGGCACGGCTACGTGCGCGACGGCAAACCCGTGCTTCCCATCCAGGAGGACGAAACCGCGCTGGTGATCTGGGCCCTGGGCGAGTACTTCGACCTGTATCAGCGGATCGAAGAGACTGCTCCATTTTATCGAGGGTTGGTGACTCGGCCGGCCGACTTCCTCCTGAGTCACGTGGACCAGAGCACCGGGCTGCCGCTTCCCTCGTACGACCTCTGGGAAGAGCGCTGGGGGGTGCACACGTTCACTGTCGCCGCCGTGATTGCCGGACTTCGGGCCGCTGCGCAGCTGTCGAAAGCGTTCGGCGAAGCCGAGCGCGCGGCAGGTTACCTGGCCGGGGCCGAGCGCATGCTGGAGGGCGCGCGCGCAGACCTCTGGAACCAGCGCGAGGAGCGCTACGCCCGAATGGCCACAGCCGAGGGAAGCGGCTAAACCCACGACATGACCGTGGACTCGAGCCTCTTCGGGCTGGTCATGCTGGGCGCCCTGCCCGCCGACGATCCTCAGGCGGTGTCCACGCTGCAACAGGTGGTGGACCGCTTGTGGGTGCGTACGGATATCGGTGGGTTGGCCCGCTATCAGAACGATCGGTACTACCAGGTGGAGCGACAGGACACCTCGCGGGTGCCCGGGAACCCCTGGTTCATCTGCACCCTGTGGCTGGCACGCTATCAGCTCCTGCGGGCTCAGACACTGGCGGATTTGGCTCCGGGGCTGAAGCTCCTCGAATGGGCCGCCCAGCGGGCCTTGCCATCCGGCACAATGGCGGAGCAGCTGCACCCCTATACCGGCGAGCCACTCTCGGTGTCGCCACTCACGTGGAGTCATGCCGAATACGTGCGGACGGTGCAGGAGTACATCCATCGACACTCCCGCGCGAGCCTCTGCCCGGCCTGCGGCCAGACCGTGCGTCCGACCGAGCGTCGAGCTGACAGCCGGTTGGTGGCGAGCCAGGCATGACGGAGCTCATCGTAGTGTCCCAGCCGGTGGAGCTGGCGCGGCAAGCGGCCGGCTGGCTGGATCTCGAGGTGAGCAGCGCCATCGCCGAGCGAGGCTCGTGTGCCTTGGGTCTAGCGGGTGGCCGGACACCCGACCCGGTCTATCGCGAGCTGGCGTCCGGATCGAGCATCGACTGGCAGCAGGTGGACGTGTTCTTTGGCGACGAGCGCGCGGTTCCGCCCGATCATCCCGACAGCAACTATCGGATGGTGCATGGGGCCCTGCTCTCTCGGGTGCCCATTCCCCCCCATCAGGTCCACCGCATGGAGGCCGAGCGCGCCGACCGGGAGGCCGCGGCGCGAGAGTACGAGCGCGCGCTCCCGCCCCGACTCGACGTCCTGGTCCTCGGCATGGGCGCCGATGGGCACACGGTTTCGCTGTTTCCGGGCTCGGCCGCGCTGGACGAGCGGCGCCGGCTGGTGCTGCCGGTGGTCGGCCCGAAGCCGCCGGCCGAGCGGCTTACCATCACGCCGCCGGTGATCGAGTCAGCCCGGAAGGTGGCAGTGATCGCCACCGGCGATGACAAGGCAGCCATGGTGGCACGCGCCATCGAAGGGCCGCTCGAACCGAAAGCAGTCCCGGCGCAGCTGGCGCGGCGAGGAGTTTGGTTCCTGGATCAAGCCGCCGCAGCGCGGCTCACGGCCCGGAGAGTGGCTACATGATCGTGCTCGCCGGCGACGTGGGGGGCACCCACGCACGGCTCGCGCTGGTCGAGCTGGATGGACGCGGCGCACGGGTCGCGCGGGATGGCCGGTATCGGAGCCGCGACTACCCGGGGCTCACCCCGATCGTCCGTCGCTTTTATGAGGAGGTTGGAAGCCAGCCCGACCGGGCCTGCTTCGGAATAGCCTGCCCAGTCGTAGGCGACGACTGCACCACGCCCAACCTTCCCTGGACCATCAACGCCCGAAAGCTGGCCGTCGAGATCGGGATTCCCCGCACCACCATCATCAACGACTTCGTCGCAGTGGGATACGGGATCGAGCTGTTGGGTCCCTCCGATCTCGCGACGCTCCAGGAAGGCAGCCCGACGCTGCAGGCGCCGATCGCGCTGATCGGTGCCGGGACCGGGTTGGGTCAGGGGCTTCTCTTGTGGGAGCGAGACCACTACCGCGTGCTGGCATCCGAGGGCGAGCATGGGGACTTTGCGCCGAGCGGGGAACTGCAGAGCGGTCTCCTCGAGTTCTTGCGCCGGCAGTTTGGTCGGGTCTCGTGGGAGCGGCTGGTCTCGGGCCCCGGCGTCGCCAATATCTACCGGTACCTCCTCGCCGCGGCCGTGGCGCCAGAGCAGCCATCGGTGCATGAGGAGATGGAGAAGGAAGATCCTACGGCAGTGATCATCCGGCACGGGCTCGCCAAGACTGATCGCCTGTCTAACCAGGCACTCGATCTGTTCTGCGAGATCTTCGGCGCGCAGGCGGGGAACCTGGCCCTCACATTCGTCTCGACCGGCGGGGTCTACCTCGCGGGCGGCATCGCCCCCCGAATCGTGGAGCGGCTCAAGCAGGGCCAGTTCCTGACCGCTTTCCGAAACAAGGGCCGGCTGTCCGAGCTGCTCTCCCGGATCCCGGTGCACGTAGTCATGAACCCGAATGTGGCTCTACTTGGCGCGGCGGCCGTAGCTGGACGGGTGGAACAGTGAAGAGTGAAGAGTGAACAGAAAGGGATCTAGGCAATGACCCAGAAAACTCAAACCGCCATGCAGGCCCTGCTCGAACAAGGGCAGAGCGTGTGGCTGGATTATCTGCGCCGGGGGATGCTCCGCTCGGGCGAGCTGCAGTCGCTGATTGACGACGGGCTGCGCGGGATGACGTCGAACCCTACCATCTTCGAGCATGCCATCGGCGGGAGCAGCGACTACGACGACGAGCTGAAAAGCCTTGCCCAATCCCGAAAGAGCGACCTGGAGATCTTCGAACGCCTGGCCGTGGAAGACGTCCGCCAGGCGGCCGATCTCTTTCGCCCGGTGTACGAGGCGACCGCAGGCGGTGACGGTTTCGTGTCGCTGGAAGTCTCACCCACCCTATCCCGGGACACCCAGAAGACGATGGCCGAAGCCCGGCGGCTCTGGGCTGCGGTGGATCGGCCTAACCTGATGATCAAGGTGCCGGGGACGAAAGAGGGCTGGCCCGCGATCGAGCGCCTCCTGACCGAGGGAATCAACATCAACATCACCCTGCTCTTCTCCCTCGAGCACTATCGCCAGGTGGCGGAGGCCTACGTGCGGGCGCTGGAGTCACGCGCGCACGCCGGAAAGCCGATCGACCGGCTGGCCTCGGTAGCGTCGTTCTTCGTGAGCCGGGTGGACACCGAGACCGATCGCCGCATCGGGGCCAAGGGCGGAGCGCTGCTCGATCTCCGAGGCAAGGTGGCGGTTGCCAACGCGCAACTGGCCTACGCCTGGTTTCGCGATCTGCTGGAGAGCAGCAGGTGGCAACGGCTGGCCGCGACGGGTGCCAGGCCCCAGCGGCTCCTCTGGGCTAGCACCGGCACCAAGAACCCGGGCTACTCCGACGTACTCTACGTGGACTCGCTCATCGGGCCCGACACCATCAACACGATGCCGCCCGCGACCCTCCAGCTGTTCGAGGATCACGGGACAGTGCGGCGCACCCTGCCGGAGGACGCGGGAGAGGCGTACACAATCATGGAGCGTCTTGCGGCGGGCGGAGTGGATTTTGACGATGTCGCCCGTGCGCTGGAGGACGACGGGATCGAAAAGTTTGCCCAGTCGTTCGAGACACTGCTCGGCGTAATCGGGAACAAGCGAAAGGCGCTTGCCGCTCAGACACCGCCCAGCCATTCGGGCGTGGTCCAGGCCATCGACCCCGCCATAGCCAGGCGGCTCGCCGCCATCGACGCGGCCCAGCTTCCCAAACGCATCTGGGCCCGCGATCCGACCGTATGGAAAGCCGACCCGAACACGCCGGAGATTCGGGATCGCTTGGGTTGGCTTACGGTGGGCGAAACGATGGCTCAGCAGCTGAAGTCTCTCAACGCCTTCAGCGACGAGGTGCGAGCCGAGTTCAGTCGAGTGGTGCTCTGCGGCATGGGTGGCTCCAGCCTGGCGCCCGAAGTGTTGTGGCGCACCTTCGGCGCCGCCCCGGGATACCCCTCGCTCCACGTTCTCGATAGCACCGATCCTCGTGCCGTCCGGCAGGCGGTGCGGGACGGTGATCTGGCAAAGACCCTGTTCATCATCTCCAGCAAATCGGGAACCACGCAGGAGAGCGACAGCTTCTTCCGCTATTTCTGGGAGCGCACCGGGAAACGGGGCTCGCAGTTCGTCGCGATCACCGATCCGGGCACTCCGCTGGAGAAGCTCGCCGGCGAGCGTGGCTTCCGGCGGGCCTTTCTCAACCCGCCCGACATCGGCGGCCGTTACTCGGCGCTGTCGTTCTTCGGCCTGGTCCCGGCGGCCCTGATCGGCGTCGAGGTCGAGACCCTGCTGCATCGAGCCCACCGGATGGCGGAGGCCTGCGCAGCCAGGGTGCCCGCTCCGGAGAATCCCGCGGTCTGGCTCGGCGCCATTCTGGGCGAGGCTGCGCTGGCCGGACGCGACAAGGCCACCTTCGTGCTCTCTCCCGGGATCGCGAGCTTCGGCCTCTGGGCGGAACAGTTGATCGCGGAGAGCACCGGCAAGGAAGGCAAGGGCATCCTCCCGGTAGCCGACGAGCCGCTGGGTCGGCCCGAGGTGTACGGCGAAGACCGGGTCTTCGTGTCGATGGCCCTGGCCGGCGAAGCCGACGCCGGAATCGAATCGCGCGTGGCCGAGCTGGAAAAGGCCGGCCATCCGGTGGCCCGTCTGAGTCTGGACGATCGCTACGACGTGGGGCAGGAGTTCTTCCGCTGGGAGTTCGCCACGGCGGTGGCCGGTGCGGTTCTCGGCATCAATCCATTCGATCAGCCCAACGTCGCCGAAAGCAAGTCGAACACCAAGGCCGTGCTGGCAATGCGAAGCGCACCCTCGGCGGCCGCATCAGCGGCGGAGCTGGAGAAGTTTCTGGCCGGGATCAAACCGGGCCACTACCTCGCCATCATGGCGTATCTGCCGCCCACACCGGAGAACGATCGCCGGCTCGCCGCCATTCGGCTCCGACTCCGCGATCGGCTCAGGGTGGCCACCACCCTGGGTTACGGTCCGCGCTTCCTGCATTCCACCGGTCAGCTCCACAAAGGCGGCCCTCCGGTAGGGCATTTCCTTCAGATCGTCGACCGGGTGCCAGACAATCTGGCGATTCCCGGTGAGCCATTCGGCTTCGGCGAGCTGGAGGCGGCTCAGGCCGAGGGAGATCTCGTCGCTCTCAGGGGGCGTGGCCGACCCGCCATCC
>JAXDMF010000098.1:0-4506 GCA_034666205.1 Gemmatimonadales bacterium | reverse complement strand
GTCTTGACCGACGAGCCCTACTTCGGCGGGTCCATGGCCGATCTCGCGGCTGCGGCCGAGCGTGCGGTTGTCCCGGTCCTTCGCAAGGACTTCATCCTCGATGAGCTGCAGATCCTGGAGGCTCGGGCGGCCGGGGCGTCCGCCGTGCTGCTCATCGTTCGTGCGCTGGACCGTCCGCGCCTGGGAGACCTCATGGCCTGCGCCACCGCCGCCGGTCTCGATGCCCTGGTGGAGGTTCACAGCCTGGGAGAGCTCGACACGGCGCTGGCCGCAGGGGCGGCGATCATCGGGGTGAACAGTCGAGATCTGGACACATTCAAGATTGATACTGTGGCTGCGTGGAAGATCATTCGACAGGTCCCGCCCGAGCGTATCGCGGTGGCGGAAAGTGGTATTAGCCGACAAAGCGACGTCGCACGGGCTGCCGAGGCCGGCGCTGATGCCGTCCTGGTCGGGACGGCGCTCTCCCAAGCCGCATCGCCCGAGGGCCTCCTTCGAGAGCTGACCAGGGAGCCGAGACGTGGTCGCTAAGATCAAAGTCTGCGGCATCATGCGACCCGAGGAGGCCGCCTTCGCCGTAACGGCTGGCGCCTCCTATCTCGGCGTTGTTTTTGCTGAAGGTCCAAGGACGGTCACCCCAGACATCGCAAGGGAGATAGTGGCGGCCGCCGGGGGTGTGGCCGTGATGGGGGTTTTTGCCGACCAGCCGGTGGCCGAGATCCTCCAGATCTGTGACCGGGCTGGGCTTAGCGGAGCGCAGCTCCATGGCACCTACTCTCCTGCCTCGGCCGCCCGCCTTCGCGCCGCCGGTCTCGAGGTCTGGCGCGTCGTGCGAATCGCGGCGCCTTCAGACCTGGACCTGCTGGGGGAAGCGGCCAACGAATCCGACGCAGTACTGGTGGAACCGAAGGTCGCGCATGTGAGAGGTGGCGCTGGTTTGCCGCTCGACCTTGCGGTAGCCCGAGAAGCCCGGTCCCGGCTCGCCGGGCATCCCATGGCGCTCGCGGGAGGACTGACCGCCGAGACGGTCTCGGAGGCGCTGGCCCTCGTTCGACCCGAGATCGTGGATGTAAGTTCAGGCGTAGAACGCCTGCCGGGTATCAAGGACCTCGATAAAATCGCTCGATTTGTGGAGGCAGTGTTTGCTCATAGCCCAATCACCTGAGCGGGCGGTGGAAGGTCGTTTCGGCCCCTACGGTGGCCGCTATGTTCCCGAGACCCTCGTTGCAGCGCTCGACGAGCTGACCGCGTTGTACGACGCCGCCAAGGCCGATCCCACGTTCTGGGCAGAGCTCGATGCACTGCTCGCGGAGTTCGTCGGCAGGCCTTCGCCCATCTCAGAAGCTCCCCGATTCAGCGACCTGGTCGGCGCCCGCGTGGTGCTCAAGCGGGAGGACCTGAATCACACGGGGGCTCACAAGATCAACAACACCCTGGGACAGGCGTTGCTGGCTCGCCGCATGGGAAAGCGGAGGATCATCGCCGAAACCGGAGCGGGTCAGCACGGGGTGGCAACCGCCACGGTCTGCGCCCGCTTCGATCTCGAATGCATCGTATACATGGGCGCCGAAGACATGCGGCGGCAGCGGCTCAATGTCTATCGCATGGAGCTCCTCGGTGCCACGGTGATTCCGGTCGAGTCGGGGACCCGCACGCTGAAGGACGCGACCAATGAGGCGTTGCGGGATTGGGTGACGAATGTGCCCACCACGCACTACATCATCGGCTCCGTAGTAGGGCCCGATCCGTTTCCGCGAATGGTGCGCGACTTCCAATCGGTCATCGGTCGCGAGGCCCGCGCGCAGATGCTGGCGCGATACGGCCACCTGCCGCACACCGTGGTCGCGTGCGTCGGCGGGGGCTCGAACGCGATCGGCATTTTCAGTGGCTTTCTCGATGATCCTGAGGTGCGCCTGGTGGGGGTCGAGGCAGCAGGGAAGGGGATCGATAGTGGCCACCACAGCGCCACCCTGACCGCAGGTACGCCCGGCGTCCTGCATGGCAGCCTGAGCTATCTGCTACAGGACGCTGACGGACAGGTTGCCCCGGCGCACTCGGTATCTGCCGGACTGGATTATCCCGGGGTGGGACCGGAGCACAGCTACCTCCGGGACAGCGGCCGAGTGCAGTACGAGACGGCCAACGACGCCGAGGCCCTCGACGCGTTCCAGACACTCTGCCGCCTCGAGGGAATCATCCCAGCCCTCGAGCCCGCCCACGCGCTCGCCTGGGTCAGGCGCTCGAGGGGCACCTGGCCGCTGGAAGCCTCCGTGCTGGTTTGCTTGAGTGGAAGAGGTGATAAAGACGTCGCCCATGTGGCAGACCTTCTAGGAGCCTCCGCGTGACCACCGAGGCTCCCAAAAAGCTTCTGGCCGCTACCCAGGTTTCGGAGCTCATCCAGACCGTGGCGAAGGCGCTCCGCGCCTTCCAGATGTACATGCCGAACAACCCCATCTATCAGCGGGCAATTCAGAACGTGCGCGCCGCCTTCCAGCCGATCTGGGCCGCGACGGATGAGATCCTCATCCACGTGGTCGAGACCGAGCTGGTGTGGGAGGATCAGGTGGTGTATCGGCAAGCGAACAAGGCTGAGAGCCTGGCCTGGAGCCTTTTCAAGGATGGGATGCGGGAGCTCACCATTCACAAAGGCGCCGAGGACGAGGAGCTGCCCAGGCTTCTTGCCATCATTAACCAGGCTCGCTTCCTCGCGACGGACGCAGGAGACGACCTGCTCACGCTCCTGTGGGCCCACGAATTCCAGCTCATTCAGCACCAGTTCGTGGACCTATTCGGGGAGGGCGGGGGAGCGACTCCCGAGCCGTCGGGAGCGACTGCCGGCGGCGACTCGACTCCGGCGGAGCGAAAAGCGCAGGCGGCCCAGGAGGCTCAGGCGCGGCCGGAAGGAGTGGTGGCCGTCGATGAGTTCGACTCGACGCTCTACTTCCTCGATGAGGGCGAGATGGGCTACGTGGCGACTGAGCTCGAGGCCGAGTACCGCCGCGACGTTCGCACCAGCGCGCTCGACATCCTGTTCGACCTGATGGAGGTCAACTCGGATGAAAAGACGCGCGACGAGATCCTGAGTATCCTTGAACAGCTCTTCCCCAACTTCCTCAACAGTCGGGACTTCAGGGCGGCCGCCGCGGTGCTGCGCGAAACCAAGCAGCTGAAGGAGAAGTCCTTGGGATTCGCGCCGGCTCACATTCAGCGACTCGGCGCTTTCACCTCCAGTCTGAGCGAGCCCGCCACCGTGGGGCAGTTGCTGCAATCGCTGGATGAAGCCAGTGGGCTCGGCGTGGATACCCATGCAGCCGAAGTCATCAAGGAGTTGCGAGCTTCGGCTCTGGAGCCCCTGGTCGGCTGGCTGCCGAGTCTCTCCTCCGCTCCGCTCCGCAAGACACTGGAGGAGGTCATCGACCGTCTGGCTGGGAGCAACACGGCTGAGGTGCACCGGCTCCTGAAGACGGACTCGCCGGCCTTGGAAGGGATTATCGCCCTGTGTGGCCGCTTGGCGCTCCACCAGGCAGTGCCCGGGCTGGCGGAGACCCTGGGTCACGCCAAGGCCAGCATCCGTCTAGCTACAGTCCAGACCCTTGGTTTGCTCGGAACTCCGGGTGCGATGAGCCTGGTGGACCGGGCGATCGATGATGCCGACAAGGCGGTCCGAATCGCGGCGGTGCGCTTGGTGGGAAGCCGAGGCTACAAGGGTGCCCTCAAGCGGGTCGAGCCCGTCGTCCTCGGAAAGTCCAAGGACATGGATCTGACTGAGAAGATGGCGTTCTTCGAGGCGTACGGGTCCATTGCGGGCGCCAACGGCTTGAAGGCGCTGAGTGCCATCCTGCTTCAGCGGGGACTCCTCAGGATGAAGGAGCCGGCGGATACTCGGGCGTGCGCCGCAATGGCGCTGGGCCGGATCAGGACCCCCGAAGCCCGCGACATCCTTCAGCGGGCCACCGAAGACAAGGAGTTGGTTGTGCGCAATGCGGTGAATCGCGCGTTGCGGGAGGTCGCAGCGTGACGCAACCCGCCGAGGCGAGCAACGGGCGCTCCACTCCTGACGGACAGCTCAGGCAGGGCGGACGCACCCTCCTCCTCGCCTTTTACACCGCGCTCAGGAGCCTCAAGCTGTATCCGCTGGAGAACACTGCGGTTCAGAACGCGCTCGAGGACCTGGACAGCGTGGTCCGTCGGCTGCTGGACCTCGAAGGCGAGCTGGAGATCCGCATGGCCGGCGACTTCATCTTCGTCAATGCAACCCGGCTCCGGGTCGAGCTCGACAACTACGCGTCCTTCAGCCACATCCTCGCCATGTTCCGGGCGTTCGACATCGGTGCTCTTCGAATCAGGCCCGGCATCGAAAAAAGGGAGTGGCAGGTCTTCCTCAGCGTCCTCCTCCGCCTGGCCGACCGGGGACCAGGCGACGAGCCGCTGGAAGAGCTCCACGATCGTCTGGAAGAGGGGAAGGTGGCTCACCTCGAGCTCGAGCGCCCGCTGCCAGAAGGCGGC
>JAXDMF010000097.1:0-2700 GCA_034666205.1 Gemmatimonadales bacterium | reverse complement strand
GTGTTGCCAGTTACACCAAGGGGCAGTTTTGTGTGCTTCTTATGGAGCTGAGGGGGATCGAACCCCTGACCTCCTCATTGCGAACGAGGCGCTCTCCCAGCTGAGCTACAGCCCCACGAAGGACGGGAAAAGTACCGCCCAGCCCCCCTTCGGTCAACCGAAGAACACGGCGCTACTTGAGCCATTCACCGAGACTTGCGGGGTGTAGTGGCCGCGCCGGGGACCGTCCCGTAGCTTAGCGAATGGATCTCACCTCCGGCGCCCCCTTCTGGATCATCAAGAACGGCCTGCTGGCGACCTACCCCCGCCTCAAGCGCGATCGTCGCTGCGATGTGGCGGTGATCGGCGGCGGCATAACCGGCGCGCTGGTCGCCCACCGCTTCGCCCAAGCGGGAATTCACGTCATTCTGGTCGAGGGCCGTGAGATTGGATATGGCAGCACCGGCGCGACCACCGCCCTCATTCAATACGAGATCGACCGCCATCTTTCCGACCTGATCGATCGAGTCGGCGAACCCAGCGCCGTCCGCAGCTACCAGCTCTGCCAGGAGGCCGTGCTGGGAATCGAGCGACTCGCGACCGAAGACGGTGATGACTGCGGCTATCGCCGCAAGAAGAGTCTCTACCTCGCCAGCAAGCCCCGCGACCGGCGGACACTGGAAGAGGAGTACAAAGCGCGCTGTAGAGCCGGGATCGAGGTGGACTTTCTCTCTTCCCGTGAGATCGGGGAGCGCTTCTCCTTCCAGCGGCCGGCCGCGCTCCTCTCTCACCTCGCCGGCGAAGTCGACGCCTTTCGTCTGGCCCATAAGCTCATTGCGCAGGCCTGCCGGCTGGGACTCGAGGCATACGACCGCACGTTCGTTGCCAAGCTGGATCCCCGCCGAGATGGCGTGGAGCTTCGCACTGGCGACGGGCACCGCATCCAGGCGAAAAAGGTAGTGTTCGCCACCGGCTATGAGACGCCCCGATATTTAGATCAGAAAATCGTGAAGCTCACCAGCACCTTTGCCCTGGCGACGGCCCCGGTCGAGAGCTTTGAGGGTTGGGGTGAAGACCAGTCCCTCATCTGGGAGACCGCACGCCCCTATTTCTATGTCAGGACCACGAGCGATGGCCGGGTCATCATGGGCGGCGCGGACAAGCCGTTCGCAACGGCACACAAGCAGGAGAAGCTGATCTCGCTGCAAACCCGCAAGCTCGAGGCAGTGTTCACCCGGCTCTTCCCGGCCATACCCATCGATGTCGACTGGAGGTGGGGCGGCACCTTTGGTGAGACGAAAGACGGCCTTCCCTACATCGGCACCGTGCCCCAGTTTCCTCACGGCTACTTCGCCCTCGGCTATGGCGGAAACGGCATCACCTTCAGCTATATCGCGGCCGGCCTACTGCTCGATCTGTTCCTCCAACGGCGAAATCCGGATCGGGAGATTTTCCGGTTCGACAGATAGGGTGGGATCGGAGATACCTCCAGTTCGGTGCTCAGTTCACATTCCAGGGAGGCCAGGAGAATGCAGCCGACAATTCTTCGAACCATCCTCAGCCTCTGGTTGATATCATCCGTGGCAGCGCCCCGTCTGCCCGGCCAGGAGCAGCACCCGCCACCCCTCTATGACAACCTCGGCACCCTGCACAAGGAGATCACCACCCGATCGCAGGAGACCCAGCAGTACTTCGACCAGGGGCTCCGCCTCACCTACGCGTTCAACCACGATGAGGCAATCAAGTCCTTCAAGCAGGGACTCCAGCACGACTCCACCTGCGCCATGTGCTACTGGGGAATCGCCTACGCGCTCGGCCCCAACATCAATGTGTCAATGGACACGTCGGCCGTTCGTCCGGCGTATGAGGCGGCGCAGCACGCGCTGAAGTTCGCCGGCATCGTCTCACCCCTGGAGCGGGCATATATCGAGGCGCTCGCGAAGCGCTACTCCTCCGACCCATCAGCCCGCAGGCCTGCGCTCGATACGGCGTGGTCCAAGGCAATCGGCCTGGTGTCCTACGCCTTTCCCAAAGATGACGACGCGGCCACGCTCTATGCCGAAGCGCTGATGGATCTCCGGCCTTGGGACTACTGGACCAACGGCGGGAGACCCAAGGCCCGGTCCACCCTGGAGCAGGTCCGGATACTGGAGAGAGTGGTGAAGCGGAACCCGGATCACCCCGGCGCGTGCCACTTCTACATCCACGCCATCGAGGCGTCACCCGATGCGTACAAGGCGCTGCCCTGCGCCAAGCGTCTGGCCAGCCTGATGCCCGGCGCGGGTCATCTGGTCCACATGCCGACCCACATCTACATCAAACTCGGGCAGTGGGATCTCGCAGCGGAACACAACGCAGATGCGCTGCATGCGGACGAACAGTTCATCAGCGAGCGGCATCCCACTGGCGTATACCCGATGGGCTACTATCCCCACAACTTCCATGTGATGTGGTATGCCCTGAACATGATGGGTCGGAGTGAGGAAGCCATCAAGGCCTCCCGCAACATAGGCGAGAAGGTGCCGGTGGAAGTCGTGCGCCAGGTACCGTCGTTCGAGGGGTACACGCCAACGCTGCTGTACACCCTGATCCGCTTCTCCAAATGGGACGACATCCTCAAGCAACCCGCTCCTCCGCGCGACCTGCGCTATGCAACCGGGATGTGGTACTACGCCCGCGCTCTTGCCCACACCGCGAGCGAGAAGCCCGAGTCCGCCGCGG
>JAXDMF010000096.1:0-3078 GCA_034666205.1 Gemmatimonadales bacterium | reverse complement strand
CAAGGTGCCGCTCGCGCATCCCGAGCAGGCGGCGATCGTGAGCTCCCCCCGGATCTTCAACGACCTGGTGGCCCCGCCGCGTCACGGCGAAGCGCCCGAGGACAGCCTCGCCAACGCCAAGGAGTTGTCCGAAGCGAAGGCGGCGGGTGAATTCACCGCGGTCGTGCCGGGTGAGGGGGAGTTCGTCATCCCCGCCCAGCATAGCCGTATGATGTTGGACAGCGTGGTCAAGGCGCGAAACGGCACCGGCGATCCGACGGCGGCGGACAGCGCCGCGCTGCGTCGGGCGATTCCGGTCATGGTCACCCAGATGATGGGGGCCCAACCCGACAGCGGCAGCGGGCCCACCCAATGTCACGACATCACGCTCTATCCGGCAATCGGACTGGGCGGCGGCGCCTGCGAGGGGTACGGGCTGCTACTCGACATCCGGGACCCGGCCCATCCGGTCCGCATCGCTGCCGTGTCTGACTCGAACTTCTCTTACTGGCACTCCGCGACATTCAACAACGACGGCACCAAGATCCTCTTCTCCGACGAGTGGGGCGGCGGGGGGCAGCCGAAGTGTCGCAAGACGGACAAGCGCGAGTGGGGAGCGGACGCCATCTTCACGATCGCCCAGCAGAAGATGCAGTTTCAGAGCTACTACAAGCTGCCGGCGCCGCAGACGCCCCAGGAGAACTGCGTGGCCCACAACGGGTCGCTGATCCCGATCCCGGGACGGGACGTGATGGTCCAGGCCTGGTATCAGGGTGGGCTCTCGGTCTTCGACTGGACCGATGCCGCCCACCCGAAGGAGATCGCCTTCTTCGATCGCGGGCCGGTGGATTCGACCAAGATGGAGGGTGCCGGATACTGGTCCACTTACTGGTATGACGGAGTGATCGTCGGGTCCGAGATCACCCGCGGCCTCGACATCTTCGAGCTGAAGCCGAGCGGGCTCATCTCGCAGAATGAGATCGATGCGGCCAAGTCGGTGCACCTGGACTACTTCAACACCCAGGGGCAGGTGAAGCTTGTCTGGCCGGCTACCTTCTCCCTGGCTCGGGCGTACCTGGATCAGCTCGAGCGGTCAAAGGGACTCGACGCCGGCAAGATCTCTGCAGTGCGGGAGGCGCTGACCGGCGCCGAGAAGGCATCGGGGACGAAGCGGCAGGCGGCCCTGACTGGTCTGGCCACGCGATTGGACGGTGATGCGGCCGGGGCAGGGGACGCCGCCAAAGTGCGGACCCTCGCCGGCGTGGTGAGGCAGCTGGCCACCGCACCGCGCCTGGCACGTCAATAGAGCTCTGTCCGGCCCGATGGTTATTTCACGACTTCGAACGTGCCCTGAACTGGGTGCCAGTCCTTCGAGCTGGACGCGAAGCCAACTGTTCTATGGTCGCGGAAGTTGAGGACCACGGTAAGAGTGTAGCCTGACCCCGCCAGGTACGAGACGGCATATATGTCGTCTGCCACCCTGATCGCGGCGTACTCCGGCTTCTCCTTCGCTGAGGCACCCTTCTGTGGTGCGTCAGCCGGGGCACCTTTCTGCGGGCCCGGCGCGTCATGCCACTCCACGGTGCCGTCGTCGTGAAACACGTGCTCGTGGGTCTTGCCCTTGGTCGGACCTTCCGTCCAGGTCAATCGGATAGTCTTGCCGCGAATCGCCGGGGCCCGCTGCACATCGGTCATCGGTTGATCTCCTGATCGTGGGTGCTTTCCCGGCTGGTCGCCTGTTAGGCCGCGCCGCTGGCAAACGGACGAGCCACGCGCAGCTCCGCCCACTCGACCTCACGCGCCTGAATCGCATCCCTAACGTCGCGTTCTCGACTGGTCAAGCCGGAGCGTCCAGTCTTGACCTCCACAAACACGATACGCCGCACCTGACCCTCGGCTAGACCATCAAAGACCACGAGGTCTACGGGGCTGCCGAGAAAGCGAACATCCTTCGGGTTGTAGGGGAATCCCGGATGGTAGGGGATCAGCTGCTCATGCACCTTGCCGGCGGTCACGGCTTGGCTTCTCTGGACCGCATCCTCGCGAATGATCGCCGTGTACCGAATTTTCCACATGAGGACGTATACCCAGGCCACCAGAAGGCCGATCGCAATTCCGACGATGAGCCCGAACAGGTTCGTTGGCAAGGACGCCTCGCGCGAAGTGAGGGAGTCAATGAGAGAGCTGAACATCGCAAGGCTGCCAGGGGGTTGATGGATTCAACCACTAGTTGCGCCGGGCCGCAACCCACAGCCGCTTGGCGCCGGCTCTACCAAGATATGGAGGAATTGAATAGTCTTCCGAAGAGAAAGCGGGGGGAGCGTGATTTCAGTAGCACTCATCGAAGACAATCGTCTGGTGCGTGAGGGACTTTCCGCGCTGCTGAACCAGGTGACCGACTTCAGGGTCGTCGCCGCCGGGGCCAGCGGCGACACGTCCCTGCTGCGGGACGTGAGCCCTCAGGTGGTTCTTCTGGATGTCGGCTTGGCGAATGGCGACAGCCTGCGCATGGCGGAGAAGGTCAAGAGGGAGTTTCCGGAGTGCAAGATCATCGTGATGGATCTACTCCCGGTGCCCGAGGAGGTCATGGAATTCGTGGACGGGGGCGTATCCGGATTCATCATGAAGGATGCCACCCTCGAAGAGCTAGTAGGCACAATCCGGACGGTAGCTGAGGGAGCCCAGGTCCTGCCGCCCCAGATGAGCGGAACGCTCTTTTCCCGGATCGCGAGGGACGCAGTCGCCACCGGCCGGCCCGAAGTGCTCGAGTCGGTGCGCATGACGCCGCGCGAACGCGAGGTGATCAACCTCATCGCGGAAGGATTGAGTAACAAGGAAATTGCCGAACGGCTCGGCATCGCGACCTACACCGTCAGAAGCCACGTGCGCAACGTCATGGAGAAGCTGATGCTGCACACTCGGCTGCAGATCGCCGCCTACGTCCACCGAGACAAGACAACGTAAACTGGCATCCCTGAGCCGCTACAGGTCACGTGTCTTCCGGATAGGGGTGCTTCGCGGTTGAGAGATAGACGATGTTGGGTAGGCCGAGTTGCTCGCTGATGAGCGTCAGCAGCTCACTGTCATTCCATGGTTTCT
>JAXDMF010000095.1:0-5039 GCA_034666205.1 Gemmatimonadales bacterium | reverse complement strand
ACCCTGTGAAGCGTGCGTCGCCGCAGGGCTGCACTGCCGGGGAACGGCCGCGTCGTGGCATGAACTCCGTACTCGACCGACGGGGTGCGGGGGATTCCGAACGATGCGGACAGATCGTCCGCCAGCCGCTCCACGATGATGGTGTCGCAGCCTAGCGGAAGATGGGGGCCGTGCTGCTCAGTCGTGCCGACCGGCACGATGAGCGTGGGGCGCTGGAGCAGGCGCTCGCCCACCAGGCCAGGAGTCATTTCCTTCAAACGCCAAGGGCGCTGGTCTTGATTCATCGCGGGCAATTGTGGGTGATAGTGGTCCTTGCAAGTGGCGTCGCGGCCACCGAGTGGCTCCGCCAACCCGCGCCGATTTGGGTGGGGATCGCCTGGGCGTGTGTGGCCGGCGCCGCGGTCGCGTTGTGGCCCCTTGTCGGCTGGCGCCGCCGGCTTCTCGCAGTCCTGCTACTCGTCCTGGCCACCAGCCTCACCCTGTCACAGCAGCGGCTCACCGCCATCGAGACCCGCTGGCCCGAAGAGCGCGAAAACCGGGTCACCGCGGCATCCGAGCACCTAGATGGTGATCTGCACTCCGAGCTGAACCGGGCCAAGCGCCTGGCCCAGGCAGCGGTGGGGAGTGCGCCGACTAGCCGGGCGCAGGCATTTCATACGCTCGAACGACTGGTACCGCAGGGCGGCCCCGAAATGAGTGTGGTGGTGTTCGACCAGAAGGGCCGGCCGTGGGCCTGGGCCGGACGCCACCGGCTGCCGCCCGAGAGCCAGGGAGACACAGTCGCCTCGCGAGCCAGTAGATATTACGTCGTGCTCGAGGCCCGGCGCTACTCTGCCGACGGCCGGGCGGCCGTAGCAGGCGTGCTGATCTGGGCCCATCCCGCCGTGCCAGACCGGGGCAGGAGTCTGACCGAGCTGTTCCGCACCAGCAGCGGGGTGGATCTTGCCGTATACCCACCCGGCACCGCGCCTGCCTCGACCGATGTGTTCGACTATGCGGACTCGACCGCCGCGGGCTCCCGCCTACTCTTCAGCGTGCAGCCGGTCCCACCGGAGCAGGGCGTCGCCAAAGAGATGACCTTCCATCGGGGGAGCCGCGCGATCACCTCGCTGGTGCTGCTCATCTTCGCGGTCGCCCTCACTGTCGCCGCCACCCCACTCGAACGCTTTCTGCTGCTACCCCTGCTGCTATGGCTCGCGGTCCGGGCGCCGGTCGGGGCGGCCCTCGGGTTACAGTCCCTCTTCTCTCCTGCAACGTTCTTCCGCCCGCTACTCGGGCCACTCTCCGGATCTGCCGGAGTGCTCGGCCTGGCCGGCACGCTGCTCACGATGGCCGGGATATGGCTATGGCGCCGGCGAGTTCCCCGGCGCTGGTACGGCGTGGTGCTCGGCATCGCCCTGCTGCTCGCCTGCCCGTACCTGATCAGCTCGTTGGGGCGGGGCATCACCCCGCCGGCCAGAGGAGTGCCCATGAGCCTCTGGCTGACCTGGCAGCTGACGCTGCTGGTTGCCGTGTCCGCCCTCATTGTGGGCGCGGCGGCTCTCTTCCGCGGGAGCGGTCCCGAGAGCAATACCCGCTGGCGCATCATCGCCGGAGTGGGAATCGCCGTCGCGGCGGCGATCATAGGCGTCCTGGTCTGGAGCCCTCGAGGTGGGTGGCCCGAGTGGTACACCTTCCTCTGGACGCCGGCGCTGCTGCTGGTGACGCTGCCGGCGCCCCGCTGGGCCGCGATCAGTGGCATCGCGCTCGTGGCCGGGAGCTCGGCAGCGCTGGTGACGTGGGGCGCCGAACTATCCGGCCGACTCGAGGTGGCGCAGCGCGACATCGCCCGGCTTGGCGCGGAGCCCGATCCACTGGCGTTGCCGCTGCTGGAGCGGTTCGGCGAGCAAGTGCGGCATTCGACCGTGCCTTCCACCGCGTCGGAGCTCTATGCCCTCTGGCACGGGTCCTCGGTCGGGCAGCAGGCGTATCCGGCCCATTTGGCACTCTGGTCGGGAGCCGGCGAGCTGCGGGACGAGCTCACCCTCGACTCACTCGATCTGCCGCCGTCACTCCTGGCCGGGTTGGTGCGCAACTTCTCAGCGAAGGACAGCCTGGATGTGGTTCCGCTCGCCCGCATTCCAGGGGTGCATTACGTGTTGCTGGTTCGGCTCTCCCCCAGCGAGGTCATGACCGCGTCGGTCGGTCCTCGATCCGAGTTGATTCTGCCCGGGCGCGTCGGGCGTCTGCTCGACCCGTCACGGCGCAGCAAGCCGCTTTACACGCTCGCGCTCGCTCCCGCGGCAGGCAGCGAAGACGCTCCCTTAGGCCGTCCCCGGTGGCGCCGGGAGGGATGGTCTCTGCATAGCGAGTATCCGCTCTCGCTGGCGGGGGCCACCCGGGCCGTACACGCCGAGGTCGATCTCCGGGGTCCCCTCCCGCTCTTCGTGCGGGGCGTGCTGGTCGTGCTGCTCGATGCCGCGGCGCTCGCCCTGCTCTGGTTCCTGGCGGAGTTCGTGGCTGGAGCTCGTCCGCGGCCTCCCCGGTGGCGGAGCCTGGCTCGCTCGTTCCGGATCCGGCTCGCGGCAACGCTGGCCGTGTTCTTCATCCTCCCTGCCGTGGGATTCGCGGCCTGGAGCTTTGCCCGGTTGGCCGAGGAAGCGGAGGGCAGTCGGGACCTGCTGATCACCCAGACCCTGCGCGACGCGGTCCTCACCGGCGGCGGGGCCTTGAAAGGGGGGACGTCGGGTGCCGAGCATCTCGGTGACCTGAGCCGTCGTATCGACGCGGACCTGGCGCTCTTTCGCGGCGGGATGCTGGCCGGCATCAGCACTCCGGTACTGAGCGATCTCGGCGTGGTGGGCCAGCTCATGGATCCGCGGGCCTTCGAGACGCTCGCGCTGGACGGAGAGATCGAAGTGACTCGGGACGGCTCGATCCCACAGCTCGCAGAGCGGGTGGGATATCGGGTGGTCGAGCCGGGCTCCCCCAGCGACATCGGCGTGTTGGCGACGCCTCAGCTCGCGGACGACCCGTCACTGGGCGCGCAGCAGCTCGATCTGGCCCTGGTTCTGTTGCTGGCGACGCTCGCCGGCGTGGCGGCGGCGCTGTCGGGGGCCAGGATTGCGGCGCGAGCCTTATCCCGTCCGGTTGCCGAGCTGCGGCGTTCGGCCCTGGCGCTGGGCAAAGGCGACCCGATGCCTGCCCATTCGGAGCGTACCCCACTCGAGTTCGAGCCGGTGTTCGGCGCCTTCGAGCGTATGGCGGCCGACATCCGATCGAGTCAGAGCGCGCTCGAGAACGCCCGGCGCCGCACGGCGGCTGTGCTCGCGACGGTCGCGACCGGACTGGTCGGCGTGGATCCACAGGGCAACGTTCTCATCGCCAACCGCCAGGCAGTGGACCTTCTCGGCGCTCCCCTCCACGAGGGTGAGCCGTTCCTGGAGGGGCTCTCCGATGAGTGGAGGCCCCTCGCCGTCGCGGTCCGGCGATTTCTGGAGCATCCCGATGGCAACGGCACCGCAGAGCTCGAGGTCAGTGGTCGCCGGCTCACGCTCCAACTCGCGTCGTTGGGCCCCGAAGTGCGCGGAGTCGTCATGGCGTTGAACGACGTGACCGACATCTCTCGCGCCGAGCGGGTGTTGGCGTGGGGAGAGATGGCGCGCCAGGTGGCCCACGAGATCAAGAACCCGCTCACGCCCATGCGACTCGGCATCCAACACCTCCGCCGAGTCTATCGGGAGCGCCGGGCGGAGTTCGATCACACCCTGGACGAGACCTCGGCGCGCATTCTGGCGGAGATCGACCGGCTCGACACCATCGCACGCGCCTTTAGCCGCTTCGCTGCCCCCGCCGACCTGAGCGGCACGCTGGACCGGATCAATCTCGGCGTAGCGGTGGGCGAGGTGGTGCAGCTCTATCAGCTGGCTGGGGAGGGCTGCGAGGTGCAGCTCAAGGTGGAGCCGCCGGCGTTCGGCGCCGCCCGGACCGACGAGGTGAAGGAGGTCGTGGTGAACCTGCTGGAGAATGCGCGGAATGCGGGCGCGTCGGTCGTGCAGGTGACTGTCGGGCCGGGGTTCATCAGGGTGGCGGATGACGGAGCGGGGATTCCGGCGGAGCTGCTGCCTCGGGTGTTCGAGCCACGGTTTTCGACGACGACGAGTGGATCCGGGCTGGGTCTGGCGATCGTGCGGCGGTTGGTGGAGAGCTGGGGTGGTCGGATCGAGGTCGAAAGCGAGAGCGGACGGGGGACCGTCATCACCGTTCAGCTACCCAACTGAGCGGTGCTACCGGATGGTTCCCTGCGCCCGCTCGGCGGCAGCCACCGCCAACAAATTCTCCTGCGTCCGAGCCCGGCGCACCAGCCGCACGGCCGCCTGCATCTGACGGTCGGACAGTGCCCGCCGCCTGACTTCGACCGCCGGGCCGAATACCGCACGGGTGATCTCATAGCCGAGCTGGTCGTCCACGTAGCTGGACGCGTTGTCGTAAATGGGGCGGGGTAATTCCAGCCCGACCTGCTCGAGCCGATCGTACACCTGGTTGCGCATCTGTTCGGTGACCCGGAACAGCTCAGACTTGGGCGGAGCGGTCCGTTGGACCTCGGCAGCATAATCGGAGAGGACCGACCGGAAGAGATTCAGATCCTCGCCCAACGCCGCGAGCAGTGACCGCTCGGCATCGGAGCGGGGGACGCCGCGCACGGCAAGATCCGGCAGGATCCCGCTGGCATCCGGAATCGGACGGCCGGAATTGGAATGGAAGATTCTGGGCGCCAGGGCAGGGATCCGGTTTCCCATGGCACCTTCATCATCGGTCCGGGGCCGCTGAACCGAGCGCCCGCTGGGAGTGAACCAGCGTGCCGTCGTCAGCTTGAGCGCGACCTCGTCGCCGAGGGGATAGGTGGTTTGCAGTACACCCTTCCCGAAGCTGGGTGTGCCGATGATGACGGCCCGGTCGTGATCCTGGAGGGCCCCGGCCAGGAGCTCGGCCGAACTGGCAGTGCCGTGATTCACCAGCAACGCAACCCGCAGCTCGTTCCAATTGCCTGATGCGCCGGC
>JAXDMF010000094.1:0-5757 GCA_034666205.1 Gemmatimonadales bacterium | reverse complement strand
GCACCCTGAAGGTGCGCCTGGTCAACGCCTACCTCCCGCATCTGCACGCTGCCGCCGCGGTCGACTCCCGGGTCGGTGCCGCATTTATGCGGGTGTCCAACCTCCTCGACCCACCACCGCGACTGCTAAGCCCCACCCTGGTGCTGCGCGTGCTGCGCACCAACCTGCACCGACGCCGCGACCGCCCATCGCCGAGGCTCTCTGGCCACACGGCCTCGAGCGAAGCCGCTACCAGGACCAGACCTCTGTCCCGTGGCAGCCCTAATGCCGGGGCGGCCCAGCGTGAATAGCACACCACGATCAATCCTCGGACCAGGCGAAACACCGTCTAACGCAGGATTTCGTTCCGAATCACTCCGACCTTCGGGACTACCCGCACACCACCGAGGGGCACTGCTGCATTAAGCGATCGATGCACCAGGTCTGCCCCGATCGGCCGCCCGGAAGCCGTACAGCGGGTCGTCATATGCCCGGTTTGGCACGATTTTGAAGGTGTCTGAAGGGCCCATCTTCCACTTCGATGCATGGCGAGAGCACCCATCGGCTTAATGCAACACCGCCGACGAACGCCGCGGTGGGGCGCGGCCGGTGGATGGAGCTGCGGGTGTGCCGCTACTACGCGAGGTCCACTTCGATCGCTCGCACGCTCACGTGAAGCCGACCTGCCGGCCAGCGCGACGCGACGCGGCCCGACATCGACGGAGTGGCGGAGTGAATCCCATCCCGGTGGCTATCGAGCACACCGAGGACAGTTTGGATCGTGGTAACTGCTCGACCCACTCCGACGATGATCTGGTGGGTTGATGGTTTTAGCCCACTTGAGTGTCGTGCTGACGGGTGCAACGTTGCGCTGGGTGTTCGTATCGGACTATCTGGTTCTTCGTAAGAGCGGGTGGTAACTCGCGCGTGGTACGCGGGGTGATGTGCTCGGAGAGGCGAGGATGACCACGCTCGACTTCGAGATGGAGATCGGCCCGGGTGTGGCGGGCAGTTACCCGCTGGTCGCGCGTGCGTCGGGTGGGGAGATTGCTACCACTCTGCGGTGGTCCTTTACCCCCGCTGAGCTCGACCATCAGCTCGCCGTGATCAAGGACAAGGTGCTGGTGTCCTCGGCCGTCGTCCGCCGAGGGTCCAGCGAGGACGAGCAGCCGGTGAGGGAGATGGGCCAGCGGTTGTTTGAGGCGCTGGTCTCCGAGGACGTAAGGGCGTTGTATGTGGCCAGTAGACAGCGTGCTCGGGAGGACGACTGTGTGCTGCGGCTGGTGCTGAGGGTGCGCCCGCCGGAGCTGGCCCGGCTGCCGTGGGAATTCTTGTTCGATCCCACTCGGCAGGACTATCTGGGATTGACCATGCCGCTGGTGCGTTATCTCCAGGTGTTGGCGCCCCGCCAGCCGCTGCGGGTCGCGGCACCGCTGCGGATCCTGGGCATGATCGCCCGTCCGGGCGACAGGCACGCACTGGATACCGGGCAGGAGCAGCAGCAGTTGCACGCTGCGTTGACGGGTCTCCAGCACGAAGGACTAGTCGAGCTCGGGTGGGTGGCCGGGCAGACCTATGGCGATCTGGAAGACGCCCTGGACGATGGCCCGTGGCATGTGTTTCATTTCGTCGGTCACGGCGGGTATGACCGGGCGGCTGATGAGGGAACCATCGCCTTGGCCGACGACACGGGCCGCACCCACCGGGTCGGCGCCGATGATTTCAGCCGGTTGCTCGCCGAGCATCACTCGCTGCGTCTGGTGGTGCTCAATGCCTGTGACACTGGGCGTGGGAGTGCCTCTGACGCATTTTCCAGCACTGCCGCGGCGCTGATCCGCCGGGAGATTCCGGCGGTGGTAGCCATGCAGTTCGAGATCACCGATTCGGCCGCCATCCGGTTCGCCCACACCTTCTACCTGAACATGGCCAAACGCCGCCCGGTGGACGACAGTGTCATGCGCGCTCGGCGGGCACTGCGGCTGGCCAAGAATGACACTCTGGAGTGGGGCACCCCAGTGCTGTATCTGCGCGCCCTCGACGGACGCGTCTTCGACTCGGCCATCCCCCCACCACAGCACACCGGCCCGTCGCCAGATCCGGTGCCCGCACCGGAGGTGCCAGCGACACCCCCGATCCCCGCTCGCTGGGAACTGCCCGAGCCACCCCCACCGCCGTTCACCGAGCCCAGCGTCTCGCACCCTTCACCGCCCTATGTCGCGCATACCCTGCTGCACCGCAAGGCGGTCACCGGGGTGGCATTCAGCGCGAACGGACGCTGGCTCGCGACTGCCTGTGCCGATGACACCGCGCGGATCTGGGATGCCACCCGCGGACAAGAAACGCTGAGAGTAGCTCCAAAGGGCTGGCCTAATTGGCTCTCCGAAACTTGGGGAGTGGCGTTTAGCCCGGACGGGCGCCGATTGGCCACCGCCAGTGGCAACAAGACGGCGCAGATCTGGGACACCACCACGGGGCAGCAACTCATCGTGTTCGCCCTCAACAATATGGTGTTGGGTGTGGCGTTCAGCCCGGACGGGCGCCGATTGGCCACCGCCAGCGGCACTAAGACCGCGCGGATCTGGGACACCACCACGGGGCAACACCTCATCACGCTCACCCACAACGGTCACGTGCGCGGGGTGGCGTTCAGCCCGGACGGGTGCCAATTGGCCACCGCCAGCGAAGACAACACCGCGCGGATCTGGATGCTGAGCGACGATGAGTAGCCGGGATCTACCTGCTGCGGAGGTCCTCGTCACCGCCGACGTCTCAGCCGAGGAGGAACAGGCGATCGTCGAGACCTTTCGCGCCCTCGACGTTACCGCGCGCACCCGGATGGTCCCCACCCGCCGCGACCTAGAGCAACTGCAGTGGCTGGTCCTGGCGGCACTACCTCTGCACGCCTTCCTCAGCGAAGTCGGTTCCGCCGCCGCGCAGGACCTCGCCCAAGGCCTCAAACACCTAGTCGGTCGGGTGGTCGGGGCTAAACACAAGTCAGCGTCATCCCCGCAGGTGCTGATACTGCAGGATGCTGCAACCCAGCTGCAGGTTGTGCTGGAGGCTGATCTGCCCGTGGAGGCCTACCAGGCGCTGGTGACTCTCGACTTGTCAACATTCCGGGAGGGCCCGGTTCACTACGACCGCCAACGCGACAGGTGGCGCTCAGAGCTGGACGAGTGGCAGCAATCTCAGGCGAAGGATTGAAAAGACGACAAGTTACAGTCCTCATGTTAGATTACTCATGAATTGCACCGCCATGCGTAAAGCAGCTTTGCGCATACCGCCGCCGCCGATTGGACCGATCACTCCCGGCTTCGATGAGCTCCGTCGCCAACTTGATAGGATGCAGCTTCCGGTTATCGCATGCCGTGACCGGCGCCAGGTATCGGGTGCGTGCGAAGTTAGACTGGTAGGAACGCGACAAACGGCGACTCGCTTTCAAGTTATGCACGCGCTCGTTCATACAGGTCCCAGAACGCGCTGACGTGCGGGGTGAGCAACGACAGCAATGTCATCCCTGAAGGAGCGGGGCGAACTGAGACCCAAACTGAGACCCCGCAAGATCACGGGATAGGCAGTCCATTCGACACGAGCAGCAGCCTGGGTGACAGCGACGATCAGCGCGGGACTCACAACCCCTGGTATTCGTGATCAGCCAGCTCACCCTCGTGAACTGCGACGCCCTCGCCTTCCCAGTCATGCCGCTAGCCGGCGGCCATCCCGGTACGGGCGAGGCAACGTGCCCGACTCGCAGCTCGATGGCGACCACAGTAGCCTTAATGCGAACATCTGGCTACTTGGGGCAGTAACTGAGTTTACTCTGGCCCGAGTCTTCGTAGCCGCTGTTCTTTGACCGACCAGCCCGAGGAGGAGCGCTGCGCGCCAACGAAATCGAAGCCTGGGCCCTTCGAATTATCGACCGTGTCGAAGATGGCGCCCCGATCGAGGACTCACGTGTGGAACTCAAAGCACGCTGGCCGGAGGACTCGAACAAGGTGGCTCGCAGAATCGCGGGGCACTGCAACGCCGCTGCAGGAGACTTGGTTCTGTGGTTAATCGGAGTCGATCAGGACACTGGTGTAGTAGGCGTCAATCCTAGCGACATGGCGACATGGTGGCCGCGAGCCAGTTCCGAATTCGATGGACAGGCGCCGTATGTTCAAGACCTCTGCCTATCGTTGGCAAAAGGCACCGTCGTTGCGCTCGTGTTTGAAACCGACCGCGTTCCCTTCGTTGTACGGAATGCTGTCCATGGATCGCTGGGCGGCGGTCCCGTAACGCAAGAGGTACCGTGGCGCGAAGGTACCTCAGTTCGCAGCGCTAATCGCTCAGACCTCTTGCGCCTATTAATTCCCACCTCGAAGCTCCCAGCGCTTGAATGCTACGAAGCCGAAGCAGATGTCTGGCAAACACAGGACGGACATCAACTATCGGTCAATCTAACCGTATATGCCGTTGTATCGCTCGGAGCTGCGTTGGTGCTGCCCGATCACCAAGCGCACGGGGCATTTCACTTAGCTGAATTAGACTTCCGGGGCACCCTAGAGACGCACTTGCTTGCAGGGTCTCCATCGTCTCAGCAGTCACCATTCTTGAATCGCAACCAAGATGTCTCAAGAACCCACACGGTGCATCAGGGAGACCAGCAAGTAATTTTGGACGGGCCCGGTTTTTTTCGGTTTTTTGGGACGTTCTCCCCCTACCGCCCACCGCGTTCAGTGAGCCTTACCCGCTAGATATTATTTTCAGTGCCAGACCTGCGGGCAGTGATTTATCAGCGACCGTCCAGAAAATACTTTTACCTCGTGACGATCTACCCGGCGGACCTAACAGTCGGGTGGCCGCACGATGGCGCTGAACCTCCACGATTAGAGACGGTTCAGGGCGTTTGCAGTAGCGAGGCGCCGCGATGTATCCCGTCGCGGCGGCGACTTGGCCTGCTACACCACCGCCGCCGGGCGCGACGGGATACCCGCGCACCTGGTGACCCACCACTCGCATATTCCCGTTTAAGCTGAAGAGAGCAGCTGTCGCGATGCTTCCGCTCGATGGACTCAGCCAGGCGCTGCGTTGACGGCAGGCGAGCCAACAACGGTCATCAGCGCAGCAAGTAGGGCAACTCGTCGGAGCCTCTTGGCCATCTGCACCACCCTCTTTCCGATCTTCTTCGGTTTAACGGAGGTCGCGATTGCCAGGACTGCCAGGAGCAGCGCCTGAACCCGGGTCACCGGGCTCAGTCCATCGACCAAATCAGTCTACGCGGAGGAGCGCACGGAACTGCGCTCGACACCCTGGCCCGGCAAGCAGGTCGATACCGATCACTATCTGCTCACCGGCCGCGTCTATCGGCAAGTTGACGGTGAGGTGTACTCCGGACAGACGACGGCTCTGGTGGACGTTAGGCCCGAAGAGTCCTCTGAACATGGTCCGGGTGACCGCGCTGCTCGGCCCGCTCGTTCGTGGCCCACCTGCCTCCGCCGCTACTCGCCTCCTGTAACAGCCAGCCGCCTCGGACGGTTCACAATCCTTTACTGTGTAGAACAACAGACCTGGTGGGAGGCGGTGGCCAGGGGCGGGGTCGAACCGCCGCCCTTCCGATTTTCAGACTTAGGCAAAACCGTTCAGCAACATCCCAGAATGCGCTGACCCTACAATTGAGTGCGGATTGCGCGACAACTGCAACGTCAGATTGACCCCGAACCGGGGCGAACTGAGACCCAAACTGAGACCCCAACATGATCGAAGCACCGTCCAGCGTGATAAGCGGTGCGGCGCCCG
>JAXDMF010000093.1:0-3383 GCA_034666205.1 Gemmatimonadales bacterium | reverse complement strand
CAGGCGGTCAGGCGGTCAGGCGGTCACAAGCAACTCCTCATCCCGAGTGCAACGAGGGATCTACTCCGCGGCAGTCAGAAGCCGAAGTAGGTCCCTCGTTCGCTTGCGCTCTCTCGGGATGAGGTGTTCATCCTATTAGCCCGTCCGCCTGTCCGCCTGTGTTCTTACGGAATACGGTTGAGGTCGGGCTCGAGTCAAAACGCACAATTTCCCGGTGCCGCCGCATTAATACGCGTTGGACTGCCCGCGGGCAGGAAGAAGGTCGCCACTACGGTGGCGTCGACCGTTCCTTCGTTGCGCGCGATCCCCACCATCCCGCCACTCTCAATGAATGTGCTACCGGCGGGGTGAACCTGTGGGGAACAGCTGGGATCGTCCCCCATGTAAAACGTGATCGTCCCGGTTTTCACGACGACCAGCACGGGACCCGGATGATAGTGCCAACCGGAATGCCCACCAGGTACTACGACTATGTTCGCGACTGCGATGTCGGTGTTATCGTGCGACTTGAGCTCGGCGTCATAACCATCGGCCTTGGATTGAATGTGAAACGTGCCGAGGTTGCCGCGTCCGACCAGTGTGCTGGTAAATCCGGAGGCGTCCGTGAAGCTCGGCTCAGTGATTCCCGGAGCGCCGTTGCCACTAGATGAGGTCGCGTTGGGGTCGGTGGGACGGTCGGCGCATGCGGCGAGCACGAGTGCGGCACTCGCGGCGTACAGAATCTTCGACAGATGTTTGCGGTCGATCATTGGGTGCTCCTGACCGGGGAACGGGGCCTTGGGTGGGTACCGTCTGATTCGCTACTTGACGGTACGGGGGCTAAGTTATGCGCACCCCGTAAGAAGCCCGTCATAGACCCGTCAGACGGGGCAACATGCTCTTCCTCAGGACGTTCGGCGGCCTCTCGGTCGACATCGACGGCATCCCCGGAACCGGCGCGGCCCAGCAAAGAAAGATGCTGGCGCTCCTGGCTCTCCTTGGCGCCGCGGGCCAGCGCGGGCTTAGCCGCGACAAGCTCATCGCCTTCCTGTGGGCCGAAATTGACGCCGAGCACGGCCGCGGACTCCTCCGGCAGGCCTGCTACGCCCTCCGCCGTGATCTCCGCACCCCCGAGTTGTTCCTCGGATCGATCCAGCTGCGCCTGAATCCCGCTGTAATCTCGAGCGACGTGGAATCGTTCACCCGTGCCCTGGAGGAGAACGATCCAGGCAGGGCGGTCTCGTTCTACACCGCACCATTCCTGGATGGCTTCTATTTGAATGGGAGCGGGGAATTCGAGGAGTGGGCGGAGACGGAGCGGGGGCGGCTGGCGAGTCAATGCAGGGGCGCGTTGGAGGTGCTGTCCGTGGAAGCGGTCGGACGGGGAGAGTACCGGGTGGCGGCGAAGTGGTGGCAACGGCTCCTCCAGCTCGACCCGCTGAGCTCCCACGCCGAACTCGGGCTCATGACGGCTCTGGACCAGGCCGGCGAGCGCGCAGAGGCGCTGCGCTCTGGACAGGCCTACGGCGAGCTGGTGCGTTCGGAGCTCGGCGCCGATCCGCCGGTAGAGGTGTCCGAGTGGATCGAACAACACCGTCATGTAGCCGGAAACGGGGTCAAACCGTCAAAGCAACCGCCCACGATGACGGCAAGTGTGGTGGGTGGGGAAGGCGCAAACTCTGGACTCCAGGCCGTGCCCGGCAGTCTCATCCGCCGGGTGTACCGGGCGCAGGCCCTGAGCCTGACAGCCGTCGGGGCCGTCGTACTGTTGCTTGCGGGAGCTGGGTACACGCTGTGGAAGCGAGACGGTACGATGATGGGCGCTGCCGAGCCGGTCGCGGCCGCCGGGCGGAAGATGCTGGCGGTGCTTCCCTTCGAAAACCGCGGACCGGCCGACGACGACTACTTCGCCGACGGCCTCACGGAAGCGATTGGCCTGAGGCTCGGCGGCGTCCCAAGCCTCGGCGTGATCGCGTCGCAGAGCACCAGGGAATACAAGAAGACCAATAAGAGCCTGGCGCAGATTGGTCGCGAGCTTGGCGTCCAATACGTCCTCCAGGGCTCGGTCCGGTGGGAGAAGACGGCAGGCGCCAGCCGGGTCCGGGTGAGCCCCAGGCTCCTCCGGGTGTCCGACGGTACGCAACTCTGGGCGGCTCAGTACGACACCGTCCTGACGGGGATGTTCGCACTGCAGACCAGTCTTGCGACCCAGGTCGTCGGGGCGCTCGACATCGTATTGGCCACCACCCAGCGCCGCATGCTGGAGGCGCCCACGGCCAATTTCCAGGCGTACGATGCATTCCTTCGCGGACTCGAGGCGGTGAAAAAAGCCGACGCCCCGGCTGAACGATGGAGCTCGCTGAGACTGTTCGAGAGCGCGGTGGCGCTCGACTCAATGTTCGTTACCGCCTACGCATATTTGTCGATTACCGACGTCATCATGTATCTGAGCTACCTCGACCGGGACGTGGATCGGTTGAGGCGTGCCAAGGCAGCGGCTGACCGGGTGATGCACCTGGATCCCGATTGTAATTCAGGCAGCTGTCGCGCGATGGGGTTTTATAAGCTGTTCGTTCTGAAGGACTACGATGGCGCGCTGCAGGCATTCACCCGGGCCCGGCGAACCCGGCCCAGCGATCCCTACATCACCACTTCGATTGCCCATGTCTATCGACGTCAGGGACAGTGGAGTAAGGCACTGGCCTACGAGGAGGAAAGCGAGCGGCTCAATCCCCTCGATGATAGGCAGGCAGCCACCCTGGGTAGCCTCTACGCCACGCTGCGCCAGTTCCCTGCGGCGAACTATTACTTCGATCGCGCGCTCACCCAGAAGCCGCGATCGGTCTCCTTCCGTCTCACCAAAGCCCTCGCGTACCTCAACCTCACCGGCGACCTCAAGGGCGTTCGGCATTTCCTCCCTGACGTCTCGGAAAACATCGTGCCAACAGGCACCCAGGACGTCATCATCTCGCTCAGCGATATCGCCCTGCTGCTGAGCGATGAGCAGCAGACTCGGCTGCTCCAGCTCACGCCTGCCGCATTGAACGGCGACACCGCCGCCCTGGCGCTGGCCAAGGGACTGATTCACCACCGGCGCCACCAAGTCGCTCTGGCGTACGCATCGTTCGACTCCGCCCGCGTCGTCCTCCAGGATAAGGTTCGGCGCCATCCCAACGAAGACCCCTTCTATCACGCCATGCTCGGCCTTGCGCTGGCCGGCCTGGAGCAACCCGAGGATGCGGTGCGCGAGGGTGAACGGGCGGTCACGTTGCTGCCATATCCGGCGGGCGGCCCCGAGAGCACCCTGATGCCCGCTAATCTGGCCAGAATCCACGTGCTGCTGGGGCATCGCGAGAAGGCCGTCGATGCTTTGACAACCGTGTTTTCGCGACCTGGTCCGCTCT
>JAXDMF010000092.1:0-7477 GCA_034666205.1 Gemmatimonadales bacterium | reverse complement strand
TCCCTCATGTTCGCGCTGGAGATGCCGGCCCTGGTCGCGCCTGCGCCGGAGACCGCTGCGTCATTCTTGCTGGGCCGCTTACCGAGAAGAGCAGCAACGCCGTCGATCGAATTCGCCGCCCGCGTGTCGCTGGCGGTGTTGCCTTTCGTCCCGTGGTGCTGCACGCTGACCTTCCCGCTCTTGTCCTTGGATACCATAGCGTAGTAAGGCTCGACCCATTGAGTGGGCGCCGGGTTCCCCACGGTGTTGGGCGGCGCGGCGTTCTTGTCGGGTTGCGCCGCGGCCTCGGCGGTCGGCCCCGCACTCAGGTTGGTCATGGCGCCCTGAGCAGCGGTCGTATCGGGGAATACTACGAGGAGAAGAGTCAGCGGCGTGGTGTCCTGGACCGCTGCCTTGGCAGGCTGCTGGGCGGCGGCGGGCCGCCCCACCATGGCGAGCAATGCCGTTACGATCGCCACTTCGACCGGCGTCCGGATCCGGGCCCACCAGCGAATCGTTCTCATGGTTGTTGCCTCCTGGAACGGAAAATGACAGCTCCCTTCGCGCCATCGACTCGCCTGGGAGCGCGGTCAACGCAGGCGCCGGGGGAGTCGCGATGGAAGGCTTCAAGCTAGGGCGCTGCGGGGGCCAGGATATCGGGGAGCACAGTAGGCGACATTCGCGATTTCCCGACAGCGGATCTTCGAGCCCGGCCTCGGGCACCGAACGGATTACGTCAGGCTTGCGCTCGAAGCGGGGATAGTAGGAGGGTAGTCACCGCTTTCCCGTCACCGTCGCGGCGCTCTGGAGTGCCTCCAACAGCGTGGGCTCGTCCCACGGCCCGTCGTGCCGCACACCGTTGATGAAAAATGTGGGAGTGCCGTTCACGCCGCTCCGCACGCCGCTCATGAAATCCTCCCGGACCCGGGGAGCGAAGGCGTGGGTTGCCAAGGCATGGGCTGCCCAATCGGGCTGGATCCCCAACTGGGCGGCGTAGCTGATGAGATCTTCATCCTCCAGCGCATCCTGGTTCTGGAACAGCATGTCGTGCATGGCCCAGAATTTCCCCCCTGAGGCCGCGGCCTCGGCCATCTCGGCGGCGTGCTGGGCATGGGGGTGCACCTGGGTGAGTGGGAAATGGCGATAGGCGAATCGGATCGAATCTCCCATTCGCTGTAGTATCGAGGCGACGATGGGGTAGGCGATGCCGCAATAGGGGCATTCGAAGTCCCCGTACTCGACTAGGCTCACGGGGGCATCCGCTGGACCCAGGACATGATCCCGATCGGCGAGCGGAGGGGTGAGATGCGTGCTCACGAGGTGACTCCAATGTCGGCGGCTGCTGAAGGCAGCGTCTCGAGCGCAGCGAGGACGCCATCGGCACCGGGGTTCACGTCGACCGGCGAGAGATAGCTCCAGCGGATAATGCCATCCCGATCCAGAACGAATAGCGCCCGCTCCGAAAACCCGTCACTGTGGCGATAGGCGTTGTATGCCCGCGAGACCGAACCCTTGGGCTCGAAGTCGGCCAAGAGCGGGAAACGAAGATGCCGGGCCTCCGCATAGGCGCGGTGGCACCAGACGCCATCAACCGATATGCCCAGTAGCTCGGCTTCATGCCGCTGGAACTCCGGCAGGAGCTCATTGAAGAGGGCCAGCTCATCGCCGCAGACGGGACTCCAGTCCGCCGGGTAGAAGACAAGAATCACGGGACGCCCGCGCAAATCGGCGAGCCGAAGCTCGGTGTCCGGACCGCTGGCAAGGGTGAAGTTAGGGGCTGGGGTTCCAGCCGGGAGCGGGCCCGAGGAGGTCACTGGGCGATTGGGATTGTTCTCTGATCTGCCGGTCATAAGCTCTCCTGAAGGTCGATCCGTCGCAGGCGCCGGCCTGTCAAAGTGGACGATCCAGCCCACCTGCGCTGTCAGGGAAACGATACCCCGCCACCGATATATGGATTCGTGCTCCCGATCGTGCAACAATTTTCACCGCGGAATAAAGGCTTCCAGATCGGGGCGCAGTTCGCGTCAAGCTGGTCGGGATGCACGGTGAGTGCTCACAACTGGTTCCCCGGCCGGCTCGGGCTCGAGTGCCCCAACTCGGTTAACCCCATTCGGGTAACCGGGCGCTGCCCCGGATTCAGGCTAATCGGCACGTCGCTTGCGCTTCCCCCCTCGAATCACCAAAACCCGACGTCACAAACCTTTCTACCTCCGCGCCTTAAGGGGGGAATACACTCATGCAATCGACCGTGCCGACCGAGCAATGGAGCTGGATGCTGACACAGCTGTGGAGCGGGATATGGTCCGGGATGTCCTGGATCCTCGATCTCCAGCAGCTGGTGTTCGGCTTCGTCTTCAGCGGATCACCCGGTGTCGCCGTGCTGAAGGCGATTCTGCTCCTGCTGCCTGCCGCCGTGCTCATCGTCGGCATGTGGGCGACGATGACGTCGCTCTACACGCTGCCGTTCCGTTCCGGCCGCGGGTACTTCCTCACCGCGCTCCTGATGTCGTGGTGGGACGTCGGCCGCATGGCCTGGTTCTATTGGGCCGGCATGGGCCGCTTCCTGTTCGTGTCGCTGGGTTGGATCGGCAGCCTGATCCGGGCAACGGCGCGGCTGGTCTGGAACGGGATCAAGGGCGCGCTCAACTCGCCCTTCGCGATCCTGGACTGGACCTCGCGGCGGTACTTCCAGCCGGGTGTGCCATGGTTGGCCTTCCTGCTCCTGATCCTCTGGTCGGCGCTCGAGGCGACGATCTTCACGTTCACGCTGCGCCCGACCATGAACGAGCTGCTGGCGGACCTGACTGGGTTCGAGCCGAACCCGATCATGTTGACCGGCCTGCTCTACATGTTCCTGTTCTTCCTGGTGGGCGGAAGCTTTGCCTGCGTACAGGCCCTGAATGACGCCATCAAGTCCAAGCAGTACGGCACCATCATCTCCATGACGCTCATCGAAGTCGTGGTGGCGATGTTCGAGGTGCTGTTCCTCTATCGCGAGCTGGTAGACGCGATCACCCCATGGATGGCCCAGCAGGGCTTCAACCTGGGTATCGGCGGAACGCTCGGTCTGGCCTTCGCCGGCTGGCTCGGTGTCCGCGGCATGACCTGGTTCCTCTTCGGCCGCTACGGTACGCCGGCCCTGATCGCCGTGCTGGCCCGGGAGACGATCAGCCGCCAGGGTGGCTCGATGGACATGGCGCCGCCCAAGCAGACAGAGTTCTGGCGCGCGCCGATCGCTGCACTCAAGTCCGAGGTGGACTGGTTCAAGAAGGAAGCGCGCGAGATGTTCGAGCTGCTCACGCTGCCGGTGCTCCAGCTCCTGGCGTCCGGGTTCAACTTCTGCCTGGTGGTCCTGCTCGGACGGCCGCTGTTTACCCTGCCGTTCCGCTCGCTCGAGGAAGTCCTCGCGGCGACACCGCTCAGCATGGAGCGGAAGCCGGCCGTGCGCGCGGGCGTCACCCAGGCGGCCGCGTGATGCGCGCCCTCCGCCTGGCGGCCTTGGCCACGCTCGTCCTGGGGTGCACCCCACCCAAGAACGCGCCGCCGCCGAGATCCACTCTGGTCATCGGTCTGGATGTCTCCGGATCGTTCCGGAAGGGTGGGCACTTCGATGACGCTATCGATTTCGCGTCGCTCTACATCTACGCCCACATGAAGGGGCTCGACGAGATGCGTCAGCCAAGTGACGTGTTCGTGGGCACCATGGGCGGGCAGAAAACCGGGGAAGCCAAGACCTTTCACCCGATTCAGGACCTGACCGGCAAGTCACCGGCCCAGATCGCGGCCAGCCTGCGCGCCTGGTTCCCGGAGGACGACCCCATCACCGACTTCAACGCCTTCTTCGAGCGCGTCTCGGTGCACGTGCAGCGGCAGAACCTCGGTCTGGCGCCGCTCAGCATCGTGATGTTTTCGGACGGCGTGCCCGACATGCCCGGCGTCCAGGGGGAGGAGCTCTACCGGCGTATCAACATGACGCCGCTGGAGTACCTCTCTCGTAGCGTCACCGTACGTCTACTCTACGCCTCGCCCAAGGTCGCGCAGCGCTGGGAGAGGCACGTCCCGCGAAAGCGGGTACGGCTCTGGACTCAGGATGCCGACGTAATGGAGGGCTGGCGGCGCCATGTGGTATCGTCCGTCCGGCCCGAGCAGCAGGACTCGCTCTGGTCCTGGATGAAGAACGTGGTGGACTTCAGGGTGAGACGCGGCAAGGTGATCTAATAAGGCCGGCCCTCATGAGCCGGATCTCCAGTGAAAGCGCGCCGGCGATGAGCCGGCGCGCTTGCTTTGAGCCACCCGGTTTGACTAAAGGGTCTGATTGGCGAGTATTCATCACCTCGCGAGTTGCCAATCCTCCGAACACCAGGGGTCGATGACTGCCACTCCCGAACTCCTTTATTTGCTGGCCGGGGACCCAGCGGAATTCGCGCAGGTCGTGGCCGGCATGCGGGCCGCTGATGTCGCCGAGGCCCTGCGCGACCTCGTCCCGTTCGCGGCTGGCTGCGTTGTCGCTGCGCTTCCCTTCGACCTCGCCGTCAAGGTGCTGGATGATCCGGAGCTGGAGCACCGGGTCGACATCATCAAGGCGATGGACGTGGGGGCGGCCGGGCCGCTCATCGACGCCATGTCGCCCGATCAACAGGCCGATCTCTTCCGTGAGCTGCCAGAGCAGGAACAGAGCCGTCTTCTGCCCGCGCTCGATCAGCGGACTCAGCGAGCGCTCGAATTCCTTCTGCGGTATCCGCCGGATACGGCTGGCGGGATCATGACCACCGAGTTCCTCACCGTGTCGCCTACTTCGACCGCCGGGGATACTCTGGATCTGATCCGCCGCGTTGGGGGAGGCAAGGAGACGGTCTATGTGATCTACGTGGTTGACCCCGCCAACGGGCGGCTCAAGCACGTGGTCTCCCTTCGTGAGCTCGTGCTGTGTGAGCGGACGAGTCCGGTGACCGAGATCGGGTCGCCGCGCAAGCTTCTGTCCGTGGGCCCTTCTACCGATCGTGAGGAGGTCGCCCGGTTGATCTCGAAGTACGACCTGCTTGCGATTCCCGTGGTCGACAAGGACCAGCGCCTCCTCGGCATTGTCACCGTGGACGACGTGATCGATGCCATTCTGGCCGAGACCACCGAGGACGTGCAGAAGTTTGGTGGTATGGAGGCGCTGGATGAGCCGTACATGGAGATCAGCATTCCCAAGATGCTCCGCAAGCGGGGAGGCTGGCTCGCCGCTCTCTTCATCGGTGAGATGCTCACCGCCACCGCCATGGGGTACTTCGAAGGGGAGATTGCGCACGCCGTGGTGCTCGCGCTCTTCGTGCCGCTCATCATCAGCTCGGGCGGCAACTCGGGGTCGCAGGCCACCTCGCTGATCATCAGAGCCATGGCCTTGCGCGAGGTACGACTGCGGGATTGGTGGCGGGTGGCCATCCGTGAGCTGCCATCCGGGATTGCACTCGGACTCTTCCTGGGGGCCATCGGCGCGATCCGGATTCTCCTTTGGCAACACTTCGGCTGGTACGACTACGGCCCCCATTACCTCCTGGTGACCCTCACTGTCTCTCTGGCGCTCATCGGGGTGGTCACCTTCGGCTCACTGACAGGATCGATGCTTCCGTTCGTTCTTCGCAGGCTCGGCTTCGACCCCGCCAGCGCTTCGGCACCATTCGTGGCCACCCTGGTAGACGTGACTGGGCTCGTCATCTACTTCAGCGTGGCCCTGCTGCTGCTTCGGGGGACTTTGCTGTAGCGCCTTCCGGGTAAAACGCGAGTGTCGCCGGCCGTGCAACTCTCCGCATCCGTCATCTAAGCCGCGTGGCCATGGCGATTTTCACCGACGGGGTGGCGGGGCGCGTGAGTTGCGGTGCCTGGGTTGATCCTGCTCTCCGAGGACTCGCCATGCGCCGCTACCTGATTTCGGTCCTCACCCTCGCGACAGCGTTCATGGCCTCGTCGCCTTGTGTGGCCCAGACCCTGTCGGCGCGCCCGGCTGTCTTCGGCGACCCGGTCCTCTCCACCGATCCGACGCGTGGCGAGCTGGAGCTCGGTCGCACGACGCTGGCGGCGGCCCTGCGGATGTTTGCCGTCGAGCTTGCAGACAGCGTTCGCCTGCCGCTCGGTCGCAAGAGCAACCCGGACACGCTGTGGACCGCGAGCGGAGCCGGTGATTCCACTTCCTGGCCCAGGCCCTTTCATCGGCTCGATCTCGGATCCGGCCGGTACATCCTGTATTTCGACAAGCACGAGCGGCTGGTGATGGTTGGGGCAGAACGGTCACGGCTCCCGCGACAGCTCCAACGCGAGGACCTGGTCGCCCGCTACCCCACCCTGCGAGTGCGCCGGCACTGGAATATCCAGGATGAGCTGATCGCGCCGCTCGCTCCGTGCATCTCCCTGGCTGCCACGGTCTGGGAGGGCGATGACGGCCTTCCGGATAAAGGTCACCTCAAGCCGGGTACGGTCGTGGCCTTCGGCTACCGGTACACCTGCCCCACCCGGCCGGCACCAGTCAAGGCGGTGCTGCGCGGGCAACCGTAACCACGAGCCCTCACGCACCGTCGAGGGTGAAGCCCAGCTTCAAGGTGACCTGCCAATGGGCCACCTTTCCTGCCTCGATATGCCCCCGGGTATCCAGCACTTCGAACCAGCGCAGGTTGCGCACGGTCTCTGCGGCCTTCGCGATCGCCTTCTGCACTGCGTCTTCCATCCCGCGGGTCGATGAGCCGACGAGCTCGATGGTCTTGTATACATGGTCGGGCATTGGGGCTCCAGGGAAGAGGGAAGGAACTGCTCGCGAATAACATAGCACTTGTGACGCCGGTCACCCTCGTCCCAACCACCCCGCCCAGACGTCCTCTCCTGTAGTCAGCTGATCGGCCCGAAGCCTCCGCTACGCGACCAACCGGTCCGGCTGGCGTCGATTCGTACCCACGATGCGGCTCCGGTCGCGGTACGGTGATTGCAACCTTTCCCGCCGACCCGGCGTTTACACCGGAGCGGGCGTGACCAACGATGTGGAGTCTGACGTGTTCAGCTGCGACTATAACGGGTGGGCCGATGTGCCGGAGGAGGAGCGCGAAGGAATCGACGCGTTCGAAGCCGCAGGAGCGCCAATCGTCGAGCATCCCACGCAGCGGCTCCTCCCAGTCCGCCGGAAAGAGGCCAGGAGCTGGGAGCCTGGAACTGGGAGCCGTCGTGCGGCGTAGACTAGATTGCACCCTTCACCGCCGACCCGGAGAGGGGAGGGATGAGCCCATCGCGCTCGCGGTCCCGGACCCGCAGGTCGCTCCGGAAACTTTCCAACTGGCTGATCTATCATTACCGGATAAGGACGCGGCCCATCGTCTCCATCGAAGGGGTCCGGATCCGCGTTGGTCGACACATGTCGCGGCGGGTCGAGCAGGCAATCTCCAAGGGCGGGTACGAGCGGGACGAGCTGCGGCTCATCGGGATGGTACTGTCCCCCAGCGACATAGTCCTGGAGATTGGGGCCGGACTCGGA
>JAXDMF010000091.1:0-10723 GCA_034666205.1 Gemmatimonadales bacterium | reverse complement strand
ATGGCACCGGTGTCGGTGGCGGCCGTGGCAGTTGGACTGACGGCCCACTTCATAAGTATGGCTTCAATCGCGATTACGGCTCGGCCGTCATGTACGAGCCCGGGAAAATCCTGGTAGTGGGAGGTGGCGGCAATACGAGCTGGCCAACCCCCGACCCGAAGACCACTGTGCCAACTGAGACGGCAGAAGTCATTGATCTGAATTCGCCCAGCCCGACCTGGCAGTTCACGGGCTCGATGGCGAACAAACGCCGCCACATGAACGCCACCATCTTGCCCGATGGGCAAGTGCTCGCGACCGGGGGTACTCGTGGCGGGGGCTTCGTGGACATCAACCAGGCCGATGCGGTGAAGGCGGCTGAGCTCTGGAATCCGAAGACAGGGCAGTGGACGACTCTGGCCAGCGCTAGCAAGATGCGGGTCTACCACTCAGTCTCGATGCTTCTCCCAGATGGCACCGTGCTTCACGGATCGAGCGGTGACGCGATGGCGGGCGCCCAAGAAGTACCCCCCGAAAGGAACCACGAGATCTTCTCACCGCCATACTTGTTCAAGGGAGTTCGGCCGACGATCACTTCTGCACCGGCCACGGTCAGTCGCGGTGAGGCGTTCGAGGTGGCCACACCAAACAAGGCTCAGATCACCGAGGTGCGGTGGATCCGGCTGGGCGCCGTGACTCACGCCTTCGACGGAGGCCAGCTCGCCAATACCTTGCCCTTCACTCCCACGGCCAACGGCGTGAACGTCGCGCCGGCCAATGTTAATATCGCAGCGGGGTACTACATGGTCTTCATCCTCAACCGGAACGGTGTACCCTCGGAAGGCAAGATCGTGCGGGTTCAGTAATCCGGCTCAGCCATCGCCCCAGTCCTGCCGCCAGCAGCGCTTTCCCATGTGAAAGCGCTGTTTGCGTATACAGGGAGCTTGAATCTGACCCGGTAAACGCCGATCTTTACTGGCTTTGGCTGGCGAGGCGCTCCTTGTCGATGGCGGCAGCATGATCCGAGTGACGGCAGTACATCCTGCTTCGATTGCGGCCGAGCTGGGGCTCAGAGAGGGAACTGAGCTTCTCTCGGTCAACGGACGGGAGCTGGAGGACTTTCTCGACTGGGAGTTTCTGACTGCCGAGGAGGAATTCCTGCTTCACGTGCGTCAACCGGATGGAGAAGAGATCGAGTTCGATATCGAGCGTCCGCTGGGTGAACCCCTGGGCGTCGATCTCGAGCCGCCGCGCATTCGTCGCTGCGCCAATCGCTGTGACTTCTGCTTCGTGGACGGCCTTCCCGACGGCCTGCGCGACGTGCTCTACATCAGGGACGATGACTACCGCCTCTCCTTCCGCTACGGCAATTTCGCCACCCTCACCAATCTGAAGCCGCACGATGAGCAGCGGATCATGGAGTACCGGCTCTCCCCGCTATACGTCTCGGTACACGCCACCGATCCCACGGTGCGGCGCTATCTGCTCCGAAATCCGACTGCGCCCGACATCATTCCCCAGCTCCGCCGGTTCGCCGAGCATGGCATCGAGTTCCACACCCAGGTCGTGTTGTCGCCCGGCGTCAATGACGGGGCGGTGTTGCGGCAGACACTCGATGACCTGTACCAGTTCGGGCCCGCCATTGTGGGATGTTCAGTCGTTCCCGTCGGTCTCACCGAGTACTCCAAGCATCACCTCGTGCGCGAGCCCACCGCGGAGGAGTGCCGGGGCGCCATTGCGCTGATCGAGCAGCAAGCCACCATCGCTGTATCCGAGCGGGGGATTCACTGGGCCTTTGGGGCCGACGAGCTCTATCTGCGGGCGGGGGTCGAGCTTCCGCCAGCCGGGATCTACGATGGCTTCGACCAGGTGGAGAACGGCGTGGGGTCGGTGCGCTGGTTGCAGCAGCGGATCGAAGCCGAGTCGTCGAACCTGCAGGCATGGCAGGGCAAGCGGATCGGCATCGTCACCGGCACGGCGATGAGCCAGCTGATGCCGATGGTGCTCGAGCCGCTCGCCCGGGTCACCGGCTCGGAGTTCGAACTGATCCCGGTGGTGAATACGCTGTTCGGGCCGAGCGTCACCACTGCGGGTCTCTTGCCGGGTGTGGCGATGCAGCAGGCCCTTCGCGGCCGGCGTGATCTGGACCTGGTACTCCTGCCCGGTGAGTCGGTGAACGACGATGGGGTCTTCATCGACAACATGAGCTTCGATCTGCTCGCTGCCTCAATCCCCGTCGAGATCCGTCTCTCCAAAGATTTCAGCGACGCGCTGCATGAACCGGTTGCGGCATGAGCAAGCCTACCGTCGCAATCATCGGCCGTCCCAATGTCGGGAAGTCCACCCTCTTCAACCGGCTCCTCGGTGGCCGGCCGGCAATCGTCTCCGAGCTTCCCGGGACGACACGGGACCGGCACTTCGGTGATGCCGAGTGGCAGGGACGGCGGTTCTGGGTAGTGGACACGGGCGGGTTGGTGCCGGAATCGGCCGACTCGATGGATCGCGCCATCCGCCAGCAGGTAGATTTTGCGCTCGACGAATCCGACGTCGTGCTCTTTGTGGTGGATGGGCGCGAGGGTCTGAATCCGGTAGACCGTGCCATTGCCGAGCACCTGCGGAAAGCCGGCCGGCCGGTGCTGCTCGCGGTCAATAAGCTCGACAACCTGGAGAGCAGCACCGAGCAGTATGCCTTCTACTCATTGGGCTTCGGCGATGCGGTCGGGGTGAGCGCGGCGATTGGGAAAGGGAGCGGCGATCTCCTCGACGCCGTTGTCGAGCGTCTGCCCCCCTACGACGCGGGAGAAGCCGAGGATGCCATCAACGTGGCGGTCGTGGGTCGGCCCAATGTGGGCAAGTCCTCCCTGGTCAACCGCCTCCTCGGCGAGGAGCGCCATCTGGTGGCACCCCAGGCCGGCACCACCCGCGACGCCATCGACTCTGTCTTGCGCTTTCAGGGCAAAACACTCAACTTCATTGATACTGCAGGCTTACGACGTCGGGCTAAAGTAGAAGATGATCTTGAGTTCTATTCCACACTGAGGACCGAACGCGCGATCGAACGGGCCCACGTCTGCGTGGTGGTCGTGGACGCGACGGCCGGTATGCACAACCAGGATCTCCGGATTGCGACCCAGGCCTGGGACAAGGGCTGCGGCCTGATCGTCCTGGTGAACAAGTGGGACCTGGTCGAAGAGAAGGATGCCAACACTGCGCGACAGGGCCAGGAGGCGCTGATCGCCAAGGCGCCGTTCCTCCGCTACGTGCCCTTCCTGTACGTGTCCGCCCTGACGGGGCAACGGGTACGCAAGGTGCTCGACCAGATTATCGAGGTCGCGGAGGGACGCGAGCTGCGAGTTCCTACCGCGGAAGTGAATAAGGTGCTGGCCGAGCTGATCGAGCGCAACGCGCCGCCCCAGAAACCAGGCGAGGAGGTCAAGCTGCTCTATGCCTCACAAATCGGAACGGCTCCTCCCACGCTCGCGATCGTGAGCAACCGGCCCGATGAGGTGCCGGAGTCCTATCAGCGTTACCTGGTGCATGGGTTCCGCGAGGCCTGGCCGTTTTCCGGGTCTCCGCTGCGACTGAAGTTCACCCGACGAGGGTCTCGCCGCTGATGCTCGAAGCCGCGCTCGCGCTGCTCGCCTCCTATCTTCTCGGCGCCATCCCGACGAGCCACCTGGTCAGCCGACTGTTCGCCAAAATCGATCTGCGAGAACACGGTAGCGGCAACCTCGGCGCCACGAATCTCTACCGGGTGCTGGGGTGGAAGTACGCCATCCCGGTCGCGCTGTTCGATATCGCCAAGGGCGCCATCCCCGTCCTCGTCTTTGCGCCCCGGGTGACGGACTCCGAGCTCTTCGCAGTGGCCTGTGGAGTGGCCGCTATCCTGGGCCACGTCCTCTCCGTCTTCGTGGGATTTAAAGGAGGGAAGGGGGTGGCCACGGCCGCCGGGGTCATGTTGGCCCTGACGCCGCTGGCGCTCGCCGTTGCTGCCACAGTTTGGGCGGTCCTGGTGCTGCTCACCGGGTACGTCTCGCTTGGCAGCATTGCCGCGGCCGCGGTGCTTCCGCTTGCGGTCTACCTGTTGGAGCGTCCCACGACAGCCGAGCTTCTGTGGATCGATGTGGCCGTGGCCGCAGGGGTGATCTTCCTCCACCGGCGCAATATCCAGCGGCTGCTCAGGGGGACGGAAAGCCGCTTCGGTCGTCGTGCCCGGGCGGCAACCACGCCACCTCGATGACCCTGGTCGCAGTGCTCGGTGCAGGGAGCTGGGGCACGACTCTGGCAAACCTGCTCGCGGCCAAGGGGGAGTCCGTCCGGCTCTGGGCCTACGAGCCTGAAGTAGTCGAGGCGATCAACCGTAGTCACGAGAATCCGGTGTTCCTCCCTGGCGTGCGGCTGGAAGCGGGGCTGCGCGCCTTCGCGGACCCCCGGGAGGCGGTGGCGGACGCGCCCGTGATCGTATCCGCCCCGCCGAGTCATGCGGTACGCTCGGTGGTGAACCAGATCCGTGGGGTGGTACGGCCTGGCACCCTCATCGTGAGCGCCACCAAGGGAATCGAGACCGACACCTTGGCTCTCATGTCCGCGGTGTTCGAGGAGTGTCTGCCGGAGGCGCGGTTCGCCGCTCTCTCCGGTCCCAGCTTCGCCATCGAGGTGTGTCAGGGGCAGCCCACGCTGGTCGTGGCCGCAGCCAGGGACGAGTCGACGGCCCGAGACGCGCAACGCATCTTTGCCACGCCGCGGTTTCGGGTGTACTCCCACGATGACGTCGTCGGGGTGGAGCTGGCGGGAGCGCTCAAGAACGTCATCGCCATCGCGGCTGGAATCCTGGAGGGGCTCGGCATGGGTCACAATCCGAGGGCCGCACTGATCACCCGAGGGCTGGCCGAGATCACCCGCTTGGGCGTGGCACTCGGCGCCAACCCGCAGACGTTTGCCGGTCTCGCCGGGATGGGCGATCTCATCCTGACGACGACCGGCGATCTCAGCCGCAACCGGGCGCTCGGCGTGGCACTGGGTCAGGGCCAAACGCTGGATGATTACCGCGCTGCGCACCGCAGCGTGGCTGAAGGAGCCAACACCTCGAAGGCCGGCGCGGCACTCGGGGCGCGAACAGGGGTGGAGCTTCCCATCACCCAGAAAGTCTGTGAAGTTTTGTTCAGCGGGAAGCCGGCCCGCGAGGGGATCGCGGAGCTGATGGCACGGGAACTCAAGTCGGAGCAGTGGAGATGACAACGAGCACCACCCCCCGACCGGTCCAGGAATTCTACTCGATCGGTGAGGTCTGCGGGCTGACGGACCTCAAGCCCCACGTGCTGCGCTACTGGGAAAGTCAGTTTCGTTTCCTCAACCCGGCCAAGAACCGCTCCGGGAACCGGGTCTACAAGGGCCGGGAGGTGGAGCTGATCATGCTGGTGAAGCATCTGCTCTACACCGAGAAGTTCACTATCGAGGGCGCGCGCCAGCGGGTCGACCACTACCGCAGAACGGGCGAGCTGCGAGTGTCTGCCCACCGTGCCTTCGAGACGGAGCTGGCTCTGGAGATTCGGACCACCGTCGAGCAGGCGCTGGCCATCCTGGACGGGAAGGCACCACCGAAGAGAAGCGTAAACAGCGAACCGGGAACAGTTAGCAAGTAGATGAATATCCTGGTCAGCAACGACGACGGCATGCTGGCCCCCGGTATCGCCCTGCTGGCTGATGCCTGCAGGGAGGTAGGGACCGTGACTGTCGTGGCCCCTGATCGGGAGCAGAGTGGCACCTCACATTCGCTCACCTTGCACCGGCCGCTGCGGCCTACCCGGCGGCCCGACGGCGCCTGGCAGATCGACGGTACCCCGACCGATTGCGTGATGCTTGCGCTCCAGGCGCTGATGCCCGAGCGCCCGGATTTCGTGTTCTCGGGGGTGAACCATGGCCCCAACATGGGCGAGGACGTGCTCTATTCGGGCACGGTTGCCGCCGCCATGGAGGCGGTGACCCTGGGAGTTCCCGGGATCGGCATCTCCTTCGCCGGCAATCAGCCCGAAACGATGGCCACCTACCGCCATCTCCTGGTCGACCTCATCCAGCGCATCACCAGTGTACCAAACTTCCCCGAGCTGATGCTGCTCAACATCAACCTGCCGAGGATTCCCGCATCCGAGGTCAAAGGCATTCAGGTGACCAAGCTGGGTAGCCGGTATTTCTCGGAGTCGCTCACCCGGATGAAGGATCCCTGGGGCCGGGAGATCTACTGGATCGGGGGCGGGACCATCACGTGGACTGGAGGGGAGAACTCCGACCACCTGGCCGTCGCGGAAGGCTTCATCTCGGTCACCCCACTCCACATGGATTTGACCAACTACTCTCTCCTGGAAACGGTTCGAGGATGGTCGCTGGAAGGGTAGGGGAGGGCGACAGCTACGGCGGTTACCGCAACCGCCTGGTGGAAGTCCTCCGGCGCAAGGGCGTGCGCGATCTTTCCGTGCTGCACGCCGTCCAGATGGTGCCACGGCATCTCTTCGTGCCAGAGAGTGTGCGGCACCGGGCCTACGACGATGCAGCGTTGCCGATCGGCAGCGGGCAAACCATCTCGCAGCCCTACGTCCAGGCGAGATATCTCGAGCTGATCGGTCTGACCGGCCGGGAGAAGGTGCTCGAGATCGGAACCGGCTCGGGGTATCAGACGGCGCTTCTCGGACTGCTGGCCAGCATGGTATTCAGCGTCGAGCGGGTTTCGCACCTGGCCCAAAGCGCCCGGACCGCACTCGCTAATGCCGGCATTCGCAATGTGACCGTGCTGGTGGGCGACGGCACACTTGGCTGGCGGCCTTTCGCCCCGTTCGACGCGATCCTGGTGTCCGCGGCCTCGCCCGAGATTCCGGGGCCTCTGGTGGAGCAACTGGCCGTGGGGGGCCGCATGGTCATTCCACTGGGCGATCGCGCGTCGCAGAGCCTCACCCTGGTCGAGCGGAAGGGGGACGGCGTCCGCGTCAGCACCATCGCCGACGTTCGTTTCGTGCCTCTGGTGGGTCAGTTCGGCTTCTCCGAATAACGGATACGACATGCTTTCGAGCTTCTTTCACTGGCTGGCGGACACCATCCTCAGGCTCGGCTATCCCGGGATCCTGGTCCTGATGGCCATCGAGTCCTCCGTTCTCCCCCTTCCCAGCGAGCTGGTGATGCCGCCGGCCGGCTACCTGGCCGCGAAGGGTCAGATGAACGGCGTCCTGGCCGTGGGAGTGGGGACTCTGGGTAGCGTGATTGGAGCGCTGGTGAACTACGCGTTGGCCTTGTTCGTGGGTGAACCCCTCCTGCGTAAGTATGGTAAGTACGTGCTCGTCTCCGCTCGCTCGCTCGATCGGACCGAGGCCTTCTTCCGGCGGCACGGTGAAATCAGCACCCTCATAGGCCGGCTGCTGCCGGTGGTGCGGCACCTGATCTCAATCCCGGCTGGGGTGTCCCGTATGAATCTCGGGCGGTTCATCTTCTTCACCGCACTGGGCGCGGGACTCTGGTGTGGGATTCTCACGTATCTCGGCTGGATCATCGGTCGTCACGGGGAACAGGTCGAGGCAGTCATCGGGACATACGTGCACCGTACTCTGCTGACCTATATCCTTCCTGGCGTCGTGATCCTGTTGGGTGCCTACGTGCTTTGGCGGCGGCGGGGACAATCTCGAGTGGCCGAGTGAGCGATCTGCGATACTTGGTGTCGGGACAGGTGCAGGGTGTGGGGTTCCGCTGGTTCGTCGCCCGGCACGCCAGGTCCCTGGGCCTCAGCGGGTACGCCCGGAATCTGCCGGACGGCCGGGTCGAAGTGGTGGTGAGCGGGCCGGCAGGAGCGCTTCCCGATCTGGAGCAGCTGCTGCGAACGGGCCCGGCCTACGCCCGCGTGGAGACGGTGGAGCGCTCGGAGGAGCCGGCCGCATTTCCGATCGGACAAAGCTTCGACATCATGTAGTCTCGCCTTCACCATAACCCCCATATGCCTGAGACGACCACGATAGCCGACCGGGTGCTCACCACCCTGCGTCCCATTCCCGATTATCCCAAGCCGGGAATTCTGTTTCAGGATATCACTCCGGTGCTCCGGGACGGCCAGCTATTGCGTGATGTGGTGTTGGAGATGTGCCGGCCGTTTGAGCGGTCGGCCGTTACCCACGTGATGGGGATCGAGGCTCGGGGTTTCATCCTCGGCGGGGCAGTGGCTACCACGCTCGGCGCGGGCTTCGTGCCGGCCAGAAAACCGGGAAAGCTGCCATGGGACCGCGCCACCGAAGCCTATGATCTGGAGTACGGAACCGATTCCCTCGAGGCGCATAGAGATGCTTGGACTGCAGGAAGCAAGGTGCTCATCGTCGATGATGTACTCGCTACGGGCGGTACAGCTCGCGCCGCCGGACAGCTGGCGCGCGGACTTGGTGCCGAAGTGGTTGGCTGGAGTTTTCTGCTGGAGATCGGCGCTCTGAATGGCCGAGAGAAGCTTCAAGGAAGCAGGTGGCACGCGGTGGCACGATGTTGATCGCCGGGGTTGCCCGGGCAAGGACAGGGGGCCATTTTCCCGTGCTCGGGTGGAGGGTGGCGCCCAGCCAAGTGCGGTTTCCGCCCGAGTCGGCTGAGACATTGCCTTAGCTCAATCTGACAAGTCATTGCATCCAAATGTGTTGCGTTCGCCCCCGTAGCTCAGATGGATAGAGCAGCAGTTTCCTAAACTGTTGGCCGCGTGTTCGAGTCACGCCGGGGGCATTGCTTCGGCCCGGACGGCCGCAACGGTTCTTCATCAACCTCTTGCTGGATCGACATGGCGACGACCGTGGAAGCGTCAACCCAGGAAAAGGTACCGCCGCCAGCAACAACAACGCCTTGGTACCGGGATCGCCGGCGCCAGCTGGTAGCGGCGATTACGGTCGCAGCCGCCGCGGCGATCGTCGGCTGGTTCCTGCTGGCGAGCGGGACGCGGAAGGAGCAGTTTGCCGCCCGGAGCCTGAACCAGGCCCGGGCTGCCGCCGAAGCCGGCAATCTGCCGCTCGCCTCGAGCGAGCTCCAACGGCTCATCACCACCTATAAGGGTACTGACGCCGCCAGTGAAGCCGTGCTGACCCTCAATCAGGTCCGCATGGTCAACGGCCAGAGCGAGCTCGCCGCCGTTGGATTGCGAGAGTACCTGGCCGCCAAGCCGGCCCAGAAGTACCTGGCGCCCGCCTACGGTCTCCTGGGTGCCGCCCTGGAGAACTCGAAGCGCTGGGCCGAAGCAGCCGACGCGTATAACCAGGCCTCGAACGCGGCAGAGGTCGAGTACCTCAAGGCCAACTATCTGGTGGACGCGGGTCGGGCGTATAGGGAGGCGGGCAAGACCCAGGAGGCGGAACGGGCGTACCGGACCATACTGGAGAAGTATCCCAAATCGGCGAGCTTCACCGAGGCCCAGGTGCGGCTGGCGGAGCTGACCCAGGGGAAGATGTAGGGAGCCCGTCAACGGGCAGCGCGGGACGAGATAAAAGGGGGCCTTGAAACAGGAGGCCCCTAATTTATGGGTCTGAACTGAACGTCGTATAAGATATGTTATGTTAACTAGGCTTGGGGAAAACTGTGGAGAAGTGTGGACTGTGCTGTGTTTGCTCTATGTAAGTGATTGAGTTGCAGCGTATTACGCAGAGAGCTGCCGAGAGACGAACCTTGATTCGATTGCGGCTTCTAGATGCCTTCCCACACTCCGCGGAAAACCAGGCGGCCTTGGCCCCCCAGCCAGACGCCCGTCGCTCGGGGGCCCGCCAGCTCCGCCCGAACGCTGAGCTCTGGGCCTCCCCTGCTCCGGAAGCTGAGGGGGAGCCGGGCTTCCCCACGAGACGCCAAAGCCAGAGCGGCCGCCACGGTACCGGTTCCGCAGGCGAGAGTCTCGCCCTCGACACCGCGCTCGTAGGTTCGAATCAACCAGGACCCTTCGGTGAGAGCCACGAAAATGACGATAGCACCCTCGGGCCCGAAACTCCCTTGGGATCGAAGCAACCGGCCGCGGCCGGCCACATCGACCGCTTCGATGTTGTCCACCCGGATCACCAGATGGGGTACCCCAACGCTGCCCATCGAGAGCCACCGCTCGCCCGCCACCGCCGCAATCCCGCCGTGTTCGTGCGGCAGATCCACATCGGGAAGATTGATCTCCGCCCCATCCTCCGTAGCCGTGGCTCTGACCCGCACCACGCCAGCGTCGGTCAACAGACAGAACTCCCCGGGTGGCACGAACTCGAGTGCCACGGCCAGCCTTCCACAGCAGAGCGCCGCGTTGCCGCACAGCGCTCCGTGCGACCCATCCGCATTCCAGTAGGCCATACGGACCGAATCCGGTGTTGCCGGTGTGAGAATGACGAACCCGTCGGCGCCGACTCCGCTCCGGCGGTCACAGATCGCTCTTACTTGGGCTGCCGGCCAGCGGCTGGCGTCCGTAAAGCGTCCGTCGAGCACGACGAAGTCATTGCCCGAGCCGCTCATCTTATAGACGAGAGTTCCTCTCACAGGCGCCCAATCAGGGACTGGAGCCGGAGCCACCAGACCATCCAGATCGCCTCCCGCACGATGCGCTTGTTCATTTTGCTCTGCCCCTCGACCCGATCGGTGAAGACGATGGGGACCTCCACCAACCGGAACCCTTTCTTCCAGGCCCGGAAGCTCATTTCGATCTGAAAGGCGTAACCGTTGGACCGCACCTTCTCGAAATCGATGGCCTCGAGCACCTCACGGCGAAAGCACTTGAAGCCGC
>JAXDMF010000090.1:0-3318 GCA_034666205.1 Gemmatimonadales bacterium | reverse complement strand
CGACGCCGGAGCAGGCACGAAGGGTGGCCCGGATGGCCGACGGCGTGGTGGTCGGAAGCGCGCTGGTGGATATCCTGGGCCGCGAGGGCGTGAGTGCCGCCAGGCGGTTCCTCGGCTCGCTCCGCCTGGCACTGGATGAAAGGGTGATGGCGTGAGGGTGAACATGCCCCGCCTGCTCCGGCGCTACACTCTGGTGCTCGGGGTGGGCGGGCTCATCCTCATGTTGGCGGTATTGGCTCTCGATCGGCGCTGGATCGACCAGCCGGTATCCGCGCTGGTGTTGCTGGTCAGCATCCTGGCGTTACGAAGCGTCCCGGTACGCCTGAGCAAGTATTCCTACTTGACCCAGTCGGCGATTCCCGTACTGGTGGGGGCAGTGTCGATCGGGCCGTCACCGGTGGTCGCGGCCCTCTGGGTCGGCGTTGTCGGTGCGGACGTGTTCGGACTTCGGAAGCAGCCGCGGGCCGGGTTCATCAATGCCGGACGGGAAGTCATCGGGTTCGTCGCGGCGTTCGGCGTCTATGCCGCCTTACTCTCGCTCGGGTCTACCTCGGCGTTGACCCTCGACTTCCTCCCGGCCGCGGCGATCCTCGTCTCCCTGTACTTCTTCATCACCAAGGCCCTCTTCTATTTCAGCCTGCTGATCCGCAACAAGTTGGAGAGCGCCGAAAAGATTCTGATCCTCCGGTGGGAAATCACCTCCTACCTCCTTACCCTGGGTGCCGCCGTCCTCGTTCTTTGGACACTCGGCAACACGACGCCCGTGGGGTGGGTCGCGCTGGCGCTTGCCCTGGGCGTCGTGGGACTTCTCGTCCGACAGATTCTCGATGAAGCCATCGGCGCGGAAGACCTGAACAAGGTCCACCTCATGGAGGCGGCCATCGCGAGCAACTCCACCCTCCAGGGATCGTTCACCCAGATCGAGCGTCTGGCTTACCGGCTGCTCGATTGGGGCGACTTCCGGGTATACCGGGTGAACGGGACCGAGACGTCGCTCGCCTATCGCGCTTCGGTTGGGCGGGATGACCGGGAGCCTCCAGCGCCCGCCATCGGTCCGCTCCGGCAGGAGGTGGTACAGAGCGGGGAGCCGATGATGGTCAAGGACGTGAGGACCGACGATCGTCTGGGCGACTTCCCGGATGGCGTGCGGACCCTGGCGATCCATCCGATCCGCTTCGGTGACGAGATCCTGGGCACCCTGGAGGTCGAGCATCACAAGCGCCATGCGTACGGCGCCAAGGACCTCATGGCGATGACCACGCTGGCAGGTCAGATCGCGACCGCAATCCACATCGCCGAGCTGCGCCGGCCGCTGGTGCTGACGGTGGGGCAAATCGGCGAGCAGGTGGCGACGCTGGCCCGGGTCGCCGACTCGCTCCGCAGCTCCGCCAGCGCGCTGGCCGACGTGTCACTCGGGATGCGGCAGGGCGCCATGGAGCTGGAGAAGTTTGCCTCGGGTGGCCTCCGAGCCACCGGCTCGCTCGCGAGCGCGTCGCAGCAGATGATGACCCAGGGTGCGCAGGCGGCGGCGGCCAGCGGCACCGCGGCCGAGGTGGCGGCCCGCAATCGGGTCGTCATCGGCGATGCAATAGCCCGGCTGGTGGAGCTGAAAGGGTTCGTCTCCGCCGGCGCCGACCGGGTGACCGCCCTCGGCGCGATGACCCAGCGGATCACCGGGTTCATCGGAACCATTCGGGAGATCGCCGATCTCACTAACCTGATCGCATTGAACGCGGCTATCGAGGCTGCCCGGGCCGGCCGGGAGGGCCGTGGCTTCGCGGTGGTCGCCTCCGAAGTGCGTGACCTGGCAGCGCAGAGCCTTCACGCGGCCCGGGAGGCCGGCGGGTTGCTCGGCGAGATCACTACCCAGGTCTCGGCGGTGTCCGCTCAGATGGCGCGAGGCCGTGAAGTGGTCGCCGGGGTCGAGGAGCTGAGCGCCGACGCGGCTCGGGCGCTCGATGCCATCGTGGGCACGACCGGCGAGGCAGGCGGGCATGCCAAGGCAATCGCCGCAACGGCGGCCCAACAGCGGGATGCGGTGAATACGCTCACCGGACAGATCGAGCAGGTCGCCGCCAGCTCGGCCAAGAGCCGGGCAGACACCGACACCCTCGCCAAGCGGGCGGGCGAGGCCTCCGCGGGACAAGCCGACCTCGAGCGGGCCATCCGTGAGCTCGGCGACCTCGCGTCGGATCTCCAGCGGATCGCGAGCCACTTTGTTGTCGAGGCATGATTCCGAGAAGTCCGCCCGGCCCGAGCGGGTCTTCGTGGCACTGGGCAGTAACCTGGGCGATCGAGCCGCACACCTCCAAGCGGCTCGTGAAGCCCTGGGCGCGTTACCCGGAACCAGGCTGCTCGCCGCCTCCGCCATCGAAGAGACGGCCCCACTCGGCGGCATGGACCAACCACCCTATCTCAACCAGATGGTGCTGCTCGAGACCGACCTGGAGCCTCGAGCCCTGCTCCAGGCGTTGCAGACGATCGAGCGCCGGGAGGGTCGGCAGCGGACCGAACGGTGGGGCCCCCGAACCCTCGACCTCGATATCGTTCGGTTCGGCCATCGGCAGGTGAAGGAAAGCGACCTTATCATTCCCCATCCCGAGCTGCCCAACCGCGACTTCTGGCGCCGAGAACTGGTGGAATTGAATCCCGATGAACGCTGACCCGCGGCCCCTGACGGTGACCGACCTTCTCACCATGAAGGTCGCCGGCCGGCGCATCGTCGTGCTCACCTGCTACGACGCGGTGTTCGCGCGGTTGCTCGAACAAGCCGGCGTGGATGTGCTCTTGGTGGGTGATTCACTGAACCAGGTGGTGGCGGGTCATGAGACCACGCTGAGCACCACGCTCGACCAGATGATTTATCACGCCGCGGCGGTGCGCCGTGGCTCCCGTCGCGCCCTCGTCTTCGTCGACCTGCCGTTCCTCACCTACCAGATCTCCATTCCCGAGGCCATCCGCAACGCCGGCCGGGTCCTGCAGGAGACCGGTGCCCATGGCGTCAAGCTCGAGGGCGGCAGCCACATGGCCGAGACGGTATCCGCCCTGGTGGACCGGGGGATTCCGGTGATCGGTCACCTCGGGTTAACCCCGCAGTCAGTCCATGCGTTGGGCGGTTATCGGGTCCAGGGGAGAGAGGAAAAGGGAGCCGACCGGATGTTGCAGGACGCCAAGGCACTCGAGGCAGCAGGGGCCACTGCCATCGTGCTGGAGCTGATCCCGGCCCCGCTCGCCGCCCGGATCTCGAAATCCCTCACTATTCCGACAATCGGCATCGGCGCCGGGCCGGGGTGTGACGGCCAGGTGCTCGTGCTGCAC